>CAZPLZ010000045.1:0-20085 GCA_964587525.1 uncultured bacterium
TATGCCCCTTGGTAACACTGAAGTCTTTTATCGCATACAGGTGAAGGATACTCAGGACAACCTAGGTCCGGATTCAAACATCGCGTCAGCAATTGCGATTTGTAGGAACCCGCCCCCACCCGATCTTCTTGTGACCACTGAGTGTGAGGGTAGTCTGATTATACTTTCTTTTCTCAGTCCCTCTGCAGACTGTCCAATCCTAGGGTACAAGGTCTTCCGTGATGGCACGAGGTTGAGCCCGGACTTGGTTCCGTCAGGTTTTATCGACACCCCGCAATCCCCCGGGCCTTTCATTTACGACGTAATCGCCGTGGATGTACAAGGCCATGAGTCAACCCCTGCTACGATTTCCAGTGATGATGCTCTTCCGCGAATCGTCGGCTGGCCGTGGCGGGCAGGGGACCGGCATGGGCTACGTAACAGTCCGGAGGATATCGCCGGTGGCCTCACGCTGGTATGGAGTGCCCCTGGCCATTCCGGAACAAGCAACCTTTTGGCGGTGGATCGGTTCGGAACACTCTACTCGCGTCTCATTGATGGGAGCCTGCAGGCTTTGGATAGCAAGACGGGAACAGTCAAGTGGACTTCACCGGATTTTATTCTCAATGGAGCATTCACAGTGCTTGATCCCTTTGGCAGTTTGTACCAGTTGAGATCCACCGGGATTGCCGGTGGAGAACTGATTGCGTTCCCCAAGCACGATGGTCCCTTGCCGCCATCCCCACGGTGGATCAAGACGGTACTTTCGGGTGAAATTCTCGTGCCCCTCATAATGGGCAGGGATGGGACCCTCATCATTTTTGGCTTGCAATGGGTTGAGTTGCCCGATCCACCGTTTAAGCTTGGAGTGCACGGCCCTCCATTCTTCCGTGGCATCAACCCTGCTGATGGAGAAACGGTCTGGCAGGTGAATGATGTACGTTTCGCCTTCCCTGCGATGGACTGCAGAAAGCCTGCGCGTTTCTTTAATGGGGCTGGTCTCTTCATTGGGGCGTTTAGCTTGACCACAACCGGACTGGCGCCAATTCCGTTCACCCAGACGTTCTCTGGAACGTTGGACACGGTAGGTTTGACTCCGTTAAATCCCCCCTGCACGCCGGTGGTTGGAGGAATGCCGATCGTGGTAAATCCAAATGGCAGTTCGGTGCTTACGACTGTGGTGGTGTTTGAGTTCCCGAAGTGCACGAGAGATTTCACCACGCCGATACGCAGCAAGATCATTTTGCTCGACACGAGCGACCCGGTCCCGGAGCTTGGTAATCCTACTAAGTTAAGGGTTATTCCTCCTGGAAATATCAATGCCAACCTCAGCTTTGGATTTGGCGTACAGTCCCACATGGGCGCAGCGGTGGCGAGGGGGAGCGATGGTGCCCAGCGTGCTTTCCTAGGAACGAGGGATGGATTTTTGAGAGTTGTTAATTTGACTACGCTTGCCTCTGAGCCGTCGCGCCTCGTTTCTCTTGGGAAAATCATTGCCGTGCCGGCAATCAGTGCAGACCGCTGGCTGATAGCGGGTGCAGGATCAACCATTGCTCCAGAAATTATCGTAATGGATCTTGATACAGGCCAGGTGTTTGAGTCCATGGTTTCTCCCAGCCAGGTGGTTCTGCCACCGTCGATTGGTTTGGACGGATTCTGGTACACGGTAGATGTGGCGGGCACACTACGAGCCTTCGACGTGCCTGATTTGCCCGAGGGACCCTTGCCGCCAGAGGAGCTGGACGAAGAGGACGAATTTTCGCCCGAGATTGTCCATGAGAGGATGGACGTAGAAAATAAATCTGCAGTAGCCTCCGTGGTCAACAAAGGTGGGAACACGCCGAAACAGACGACGCTGGGGAGCGCACAGGTGGGAGCGCCTTAGACGTACACATTGTGGCGGCGTCGTTTTCCTTGGCGGCAGCTCCTGTTGGGACTGTCGCCGTTGTTATGACCGCGACTGGCTTTAAGGCTGATTGGATCATGCTTGGTGGCGACAAACAGCGAACCGAGTTTCACGTTTCTGGATAGCAGGAGGAACTTCATCCGCACCCTCGTGGAAGCCCGGCCAGGGACTCCGGGAACCTACCACGTGGAGTGGGATGGCACGCTCCAACAGGGCACCCCTGTGGGCTATGACCTTCCCTATGTCATCAAAATCGTTTATGACCACCAGACCCATTACGTTAAAACTGTTGCCAAGGCGGTCTGCTGATTCTGAAGAATATGTCCCTATATTGGAACGTATGTCAAAAATTCATCGTTTACCGTGACACCTCCGTGTGGGTGTCCCACCTTCGACGGGGTGAGCTTCTGTGATGTTTATTTGGAAGCCTTCCTTTTCGTGCGAGTTCGCCGGCGCCGTGGTCCTTGAGGCAAGATGAGGAGAGCCATCTGGCGAAGGAAGGAAAGAAGGAACTTGAAATATTCATTAGCGCGTGTTTGGGAGCGGGAATAGATCACCCCGTAGGGGATGTCCCTCACCGGGGTGGAGAGAAGCACAGCCCATTGCGGGAGCGGCCTGACTTCCTGTGCTTTTTTCAAAACTAAAGTTTCAGCCCAAATGTCGTGCAGCGCTTTCTTCTCCTCGGTGGCGGCCGCCATTAAAAAACTCAACTGCAATCCTGGCACGATTGCACACACCGTCTTAGCGAGAGCCCTGACCGCTGTACGTCCGAAGGAGACCCTGCCTCCAGCTAAATCCGTGACCGCGATACGAAAGAGCAACTTACCCAGCGTCGCCTGCTTGCGTGAGCCTTCCATCCCTGCCCAGTAGATCCAGCAGATGATAAAGAGTCCTGAGAATACCAGGAGTCTTTCCTGGAAGACCCATGTGCCAAAGACCAGGGCCACACCTAAGCCCACCAGGAGGCTTATGGCTGCGATCACTGCACAGTCAAGGAGGAACGCTCCCCGTCTTTTCCAGAATTCTGCATAGGCGCGGCCCCACGAACCTTCGTAGTTGGCGATGGTGAAGGCGGCGCGGGTCGCCGCCACGAGTCCAAATTGAGTTCCTGGACCTTTCATCACGAGCCACAGCACGGAGAAGGGGGCTGCGCACAAAACTGCGGCCATGATCAAGAGATGCTCGCCGGCAAATGCAAGCATCATGCATGCGGTCACTACAGTCCCCATGAGGGTTAGGACAGACGCCATCACGATTCTGTGGAGCCAAGTCCAGACGATTTCCTCATTCATGACGATGACCAGGCGGAATCCGTTGAAGTTTTTCCCCAGAATCAAAAGCCATACGGCGAACTCAACAGCTCCAAGGATGAACAATTCAGCCATGGGGTTCTTGGCTATGCCCATGGCTGTTTCCTTCAACTCGTATATTCCATGCAGGTTCAATGGAATCCCTTCGAGAAGAACGCCGGTGACAAGAGTGAAAATCATAGCGCCCACAGGGGCGATCACAATTTTCCGCCACATGCCAGCCCACCAAATCCTGCCCAGATAGTCCAAGGCCGGGTCAATCACATGCAGTTCGTGGGGCACCCACTCATCGGCTTGCTTATCAAACTGCCGGACGTTCATGATTAATCGCTCGGGGGTCATCACGAGGAGAGCAGGCAACGTGATGGAAAAGGCGATGAGGCAGGCAAGGAAGAGCACTAAAAAGGCAGGGGCCAAGAACATGGTGGCGGCAAACAGTGCGAGAGCAACCCCTGCAAGGAGGGAAAGAGGCAGCCGAGGCCGGTTGGACAGGATGGCGTTCTGGACAAATTTCGCGATCGCTGGAAGACCGGCGCGTTCTCT
The DNA here is from genome assembly GCA_964587525.1 of uncultured bacterium. Taxonomy (GTDB): domain Bacteria; phylum Oederibacteriota; class CAKKQC01; order CAKKQC01; family CAKKQC01; genus CAZPLZ01. Next base: position 3,739 of record CAZPLZ010000045.1, read on the forward strand.
CATCACGGAGTCTTCCCCCTGCACTTTTTTTCCGGATATGAATTCGTAACTGCAAAATGCCCATTCACAGCGTTGAGCTATTGCCGTATTTTCGAACCCGCACTTAGGACATTTCATGGCGCAACGCTCACATCGTACGGATTTTAATGCCGAGAGCACCTAGCGTGAGCAACACCAGCGCAATCCCCGTCACTTTGATCCGCTGGGTGAGATCAGGAGCTTCGGGAGCTGGAAGAGGCCTGGTCATGAACAGGCCGAAGCCGAATCCTACACACAGTCCCCCAATGTGAGCTGCGTTGTGAATTCCAGGATGTGTGAACCCGAAAAAAATGTTCCATCCAAGAAAGACGAGAACACTCTTGAGGATATTCAGCAGCGTTGATTTGGCGACACGCAATTTTTGAATAATGAAGAATGCCAGCGAGGCACCCACGAGTCCGAAGATGGCCCCCGATGGCCCGGCGCCGACACTCAGTGGGTTGAGGTAACTGCTGATGATGTTCCCTCCAATTCCAGAGATGAGGTAGATGAGACCAAACGAGGCGCTTCCATAAAGTCGTTCTGTCAATTGACCGATGTTCCATAGACACCACATGTTGACAAGCAGATGGGCGATGCCAAAATGGACAAACATGCTGGAGAGGAGGCGCCACCACTGCCCCGACGCCGTCATGGGACTGAAATTGGCGCCCCAGTGCAGGAGGTTTTCCGCCGTTGGATTGATGATGGAAACCCTCGTGGCCACCATGATGATAAAGATCGCGGCACAGATTCCCATGACCGCAGGGGTGATGAAGAGTCGGGGGGTTGATTCCAGAAGGAGGTTTAAAAACGGATCGCCTTTTTTGACTTTGTCGTTTCCCTGCTGGCTTGGCGCAAACTCGTACCCACAAAATGTCCATTGGCAACGTTGAGCTGGCATAGTATTTTCCAACCCACACTTAGGGCATTTCATGGGCTGAAGGCCCTCACGCCTATATTAAAGCACAACCCATGTCACACTCGTTTGTAACCGCACGGGCTGTCTGTATCGGGCTGTTCTGCGCGGTCACGATCAACCTCCTCATGCTGTACAACGACTACTACCTGGACAACACGCCCCTGATCTTGAATCATCTGCCAACCGCTGGGATGGCGATTCTCATGGTCCTGATTATGGGTAATGCCGCTCTCCGTCGGTGGTATGGCCGGTCTGGATTGTCGCAGGGCGAGCTGCTTCTGATCTGGGGCATGATCGGCGTTGCCGGGGGAATCGGGGCAACCGGCTTCGGCCGCGCCGTTCCTGGATTCGCCGCCGCTCCGGCGTATTTTACAACCGGCACGAACGAGTTTGGCGTGTATTTACTGCAACACCTGCCGGACTGGATGGTCGTGAGCAAGGACCCGGACAACAAAGCGATTCAGTGGTACTTCGAGGGCCTGCCGCACGACCAGCGTATCCCGTGGGGGGAGTGGGTGATCCCGATGATCGCTTGGGCGGTGTTCGCAGGAGCGCTGTACTGCGTCATGTTCGCTTTCAGTTCGATGTTCTTTCAGCAGTGGTCGGAGCGGGAACGGCTGACGTTTCCGATTGTGTACCTCCCCTTGGAGATGACCCGTGAGGCGCCGGCCGGCAGGATCGTGAATGATTTCTTCCGCAACCCGGTGGTCTGGGTCGCGGCAGCCATCCCGATTGTGATCTATACGATCAATGGCCTGAAGACCTATCTTCCCGGTATCCCCACGATCCCGCTCTCATATAGCACCTGGGGATTTTTTCCTGATCGCCCGTGGAACCAGTTTAACCTCGGCTGGGCCTATGTGTACTTCTCGATCATTGGCTTGACCTTTCTGCTCACCACCGAGGTGTCGTTTTCCCTGTGGTTCTTCTTCGTGCTGTACCGGCTGAGTTACGTCTTCACCGCCTGGCTGGGCGCCGGCGGCACCGGGTTCTGGGGAAACTGGCGCACCAATGTCATCGTCTTCCAGGCGGCCGGAGCGGTGTTTGTGATGGCGGCGTTCCTGTTCTGGTCCGCCCGCCGCTCCCTGCTGGCGTGGCTGAAGCGCGCGCTGTCCGGCGTCAGTGATATGGCTACCGACCTCCTGCCCGCCCGCCTGACGCTGATCCTGCTGGTAATCGGCTTCGTCGGCTTGGTGGGCTGGGTGATCCTGGCGGGCGCGTCCTGGTGGGCCGCGTTGCTTGGTATCACCCTGTTTGTCTGTGTGGTGCTGGTGCTCACACGCCTCGTCGTGGAAGCAGGCCTGCTCCTCGTGGGCACTGAAGCCATCGCCTACGAGTTCGTCTCCGGCCTGGTGCCGCCGCAATGGCTGAGTGGACCCACCCTGGCCACCTTCGTATCGCTGCGTGGCGGGCTCATGAGCGATCTGAGGGAAATTCTCATGCCGTACCTCATGAACGGCGTCCGTGCGTGCTCGCTCGCCCGGATGCATGCACGGAAAGTCATGGGAATCTTTGCCCTGACGGTGGTGGTGGCGTTGCTGGCCGCCACCTATGGCCGGATTGCGACCGCATACAAGTATGGCGCCGTGCACGGGGATACCGCGTACAACCTTGGGTGGCAGGGGTGGCTGTACCCGCACGCCGTGAAATTTCAAAAGAATCCCCCAAGTTACCAATTCGTCCAGCTCGGCGACATGAAAATCCTGCCTGTGACCGGGGCGCACCTGGGTCTGGGGGCAGGCCTGACGGCCACCATGCTGATCCTTCGCGCCAAGTTTCTGTGGTGGCCCCTGAACCCGATTGGGTACATCGTGTGCGGCTCCTGGGCCATCAGCATGATCTGGTTCTCGCTCTTTCTCGGCTGGATGGCGAAGGCCAGCATCATGACCTTCGGCGGCGCTACCGCCTACCGCCGCGCGCTCCCGTTCTTTCTCGGTCTGGTGCTGGGCCAGGCTATTATTGCCTCTGTCTGGATCGCGATCTCGCTGATCACTGGTTCTCCGGGCATCTACATGTTGCCTAACTGATCTTCCGCCGTTTGGGAATGTGGGGTAGAATCTTGACTGGTTATGATGCCGGGCAGCACAACTATGTCATCGATGTCGCGGTTTGGACGTGATGGATCGGGACGCGCGGTTGATGCGTGGTGAGGGACAGGTAGTCTTTGCCCAGGTGATCAATGGTGTCGGCGTGAGTGAAATTATCGATTCCCTGCTGCCCGCATGGAAAGGGGCCGTCCAGTCCACCTCTGTGGCCGGGAAGCGGGGCGGACCATGAGCCTGCTGGTCCTGACCGGCCTCCTGGCCGGTGTGTTCCATGTCTTCGTGGGTCCCGATCATCTGGTGGCTGTGACCCCGCTTGCCACGGTGAATCCATGGCGTGCCTGGCTGACCGGCGGTCGGTGGGGCTTGGGCCACGCGCTGGGGATGATCATCATGGGTGGTCTCATGCTGACGCTGCGGGACCTGATCCCGCTCGATTGGCTTCATTCACTCAGCGAGCGCCTCGTCGGGGTCATGCTGCTCGCCGTTGGCTTCTGGGGCCTGCGAACTGCACTCCGCGGAAGGATTCACGCACACGAACATACTCATGATCATGTGCGGCATCTGCACATTCACCTTCATCGTGGGAACCGACCGCATCATGACTCTTCCGCGCATGGACACGCTCATGCCGCGTTTGGCATTGGTACGCTGCATGGGTTGGCTGGCAGTTCGCACTTCCTCGGGGTTCTGCCGGCATTGGCGCTACCGAGTTATGAAGCTGCGGTGATGTATTTGGTCGCATTCAGTCTGGGGGCGGTGGCCGGTATGTCCGTCTTTACAGCGACCGTGGCCGGTGTGACACAGGGCATGGCCCGCATGGGGACGGCAGCCTACAGGGCATTTCTCTGCGTTTCCTCCGGGGTGGCGATGCTCCTCGGCGGTGCCTGGATGCTGCGATAACGAGAAATCAGAACGCCTTGGTGGATACGGTATCATGTCTCAAGGAGATCACGATGCCTGAAGATGGCTACCAGCGTGCGCCACGCGGGTTCACCCCCGCGCAGCGAGAGCAATTTGACCGTGATGGTTTTTTAATGGTTGAAAACGCGTTGAGTGATGATGCGATCGATCGGATTCTCGGGGTTATTCAACGCATCTCCGCCGCCGATCCTAAATATGATCCGACGAAAATGTACTCACCGGACAATGTGGTGGAGAAGGATCCGGTCTTCGCCGAGTTGATCGACTATCCGCCGCATATCGGGTTTATGTACGACCTGTATGGCGAACTGCTGAAGTTGCACCTGTCACAGTTCATGCTCCGGCCCCGGGGATCCTGGTACAACTTCTGGCATCCTGATGGCGGGCGCGCGGTCCCCTATGGCGTCTTTGCGCCCCAGCAGCCGCTCGTGTGCAAAGTTTCCTACTGGCTGACGGACATACCCCGGCCCAAGATGGGCAACCTGGTCATGATGCCGGGCAGCCACCGCAAACAGTACCTCGATCACTATGACACGCATGACAGTGTGCCGGGAGAACACATCGTGTGCGTGAAGAGGGGCACGATGACCCTGATGAACGCCAACACCTGGCATCGGGTGGAGCCTAACGAAAGCGATGTGACCCGCAAAAATATCTTTTATGCGTACTGTGTTGCGTGGATGTGTCCGCAGGACCGCTTTCAGAACGATCCCGAGTGGCTGAAGACGCTCACCCGTGAGCGGCGCATCATCATGCGCAGCTACCGCTACCCCTATGACAACGCCAAGCCGCCCGCGGAGGACTTTCCGCTGTACCTTGACCGGGACACCGGGCTTGACCGCGATCCGGGAGTCTATCAAGACCATGTGCTGCTGAACCGGCGCAAGCGAAAAGTCGCGCACGAGCGTTAACTATCCCTGTACCGCCGAGCTCCCTCTGGGCTGTCATCCTAGGCCTCCTCATTGCTGGATGGGTTCAGGCTGAGGCTTCCCAGGTGATGAAAGAAACCGATGTGGTCTTCATGGGTGGGGTCAAGGACCTCACCCTCTACGACACGTACAGCGCCACCTGGGTTGCCTGGGGAACCGGGTGGGTCTGGCCACCGAAAAACGCCTTGAAGGAGATGCACGCCCGGGACATTCACTCCACAGGCTCCTTTTGGTGTCTCACGGCCGGGGCTAAGCTCCTCCACGAAGATCCGGTGTTGCGCAAGGCGGTGACCCGGGATATCGAAGGAAAACCTATCAAAGTTCCCTGGCTCCTCGATCAGGTCCACCAGGGCACCCCCTCCTGGTTCGGCTGCACGAACCATCCGGATTTCCGGGCTCATCTTCAGAAGAAACTCCGTGAGGCCATCGCTCACGCGCCAAAGGGGATTCACATTGATGACCCAAGCGGGACATATGCGTCTGTGAGTTATGGTGGGGGATGCTTCGGCGATCACTGCATGAGGGCTTTCCGCGGGTACCTTAAGGCGAGGGACACTCCAGAGCTTCGGAGACGAGCTGGGGTCGAGACTTTTGAAAATTTTGACTATCGTGCCTTAGTGAGGAAACACGCGACCACCCGGAAGCAGTATCTCAAGGTTCAAAATGATCTGCCCCTCCGGCGAGAATTCCTGGACTGCCAGCTTGACCTGGCGGTGGACAACATCCGCCAACTGAGGACCCTGGCTCACAGCATTCTGGGGCCTTCCATGACTCTCAGTGTGAACGCTTACTATTCGGAGCCGGGCAGCCACTTTATGGCCTTTCATCCAGTGATCACTCATATGGTTGCCGAGGTGGAACACCACGCCGCAACGGGAACCGAAAACCTCCTGAGCGTGGTGGGGGCCTACCGGCAGGCCGAGGCCGTGGGGAAGCCTCTGGCCGCGACGGGTGGAGGGGCTGACTACGCCTTTATCAAAGAGCACAATGCCGTCAATCTTGTGAAGATCTGGATCGCCTTAAGTTATGCCTGCGGCCAAAGGTTCATGGTCCCTCACCCAGAGCACCAGTGGTGCCACACCGAGGAAAAAGGAACCCACTGGTACCAGGCGCCGGTCGAGGAGTTCGCCCCCCTGTACCGGTTTGTTGGGGAGCACCCGGAGCTGTTCAACGGATTTAAAGCCGTAGGTCCCTTAAGTCCGCCACAGGATATTCCTTCCAGTTTCGACACTCAGGAACAGCGCCGGGCTTTGAAGGAGACACTTGAGCGAGGTGACCCTCGGCCTTTGAGTCCCCAGGAGGGTGTCTGGGTCTTCCCCCGCGCCAAGCCATCTGGAGAGACGGTGGCTCATATATTGAACATGGACTACCACCAAGGATCGGACAAGGTCTGGCCAAAGAAAAAAGTTGCAGTCCGGATTCCAGCAGACCTGGTGATCCAGCCGTTCACGCAGGCCGCCCTCTTCAGTTACGACGCCAAGCCTATAGCCCTCCCGGTGAAACAAACTTCTCAAGGCCTCGTCGTGGAAGTTCCAGAGTTGAGGATCTGGGGAATCTTGGAATACGCACTCTAAGAAACAAGTTATCATAAGGGTCTAAATGGCACCGCGCGCGTTTCATGTCATGACCAAGCCCAGCGGGCCTATCTGCAATCTCGATTGCAAGTACTGTTTTTACCTCGAGAAAGAAAAGCTCTACCCCACGACCAAGGATTTCAAGATGTCAGATCACGTCCTGGAGGAGTACATCCGCCAGTACATCGAGGCCCAGGAGGTTCCCGAGGTGAACTTCGCCTGGCAGGGTGGGGAGCCAACGCTCATGGGCCTGGATTTTTTCAAACGCGCGGTCGAGTTGCAGCGGAAATACTGCCCCCCCGATAAAAAGGTCACGAACGCCATACAGACCAACGGCACCTTGCTGGATGATGAGTGGTGCGAGTTCCTCAGGGAGAATAAGTTTCTGGTTGGCTTAAGCATTGACGGGCCTCGTGAGATGCACGATCACTATCGCGTGGATAAAGGCGGGCAACCCACGTTTGGCAAAGTTATGGACGGTATAGAACTGCTCAAACGGCACCGGGTGGAATTCAACACGCTCACGGTGGTCCACCGTCTGAATTCGACACACCCGCTCGAGGTCTATCGGTTCCTGAAGGAACACGGCTCCGGCTTCATGCAGTTTATTCCACTCGTCGAACGAGCAGGCGGCGACGAAGGATTCGCCTCGCCTCCAGATCCGGGTGGCGGCGGGCCGCCGTCCCCGGTCACCCCGTGGAGCGTTCAGGCGCGTGACTATGGCGACTTCCTCTGTACAATCTTTGACGAATGGGTGCACCACGATGTTGGGAAATATTTCGTCCAGTTGTTCGATGTGCACCTGGCCGTTTGGATGGGAATGCCGGCCTCCCTGTGCGTGTTCGCCGAGACCTGCGGCAACGCGATGGCTATCGAACACAACGGAGATCTGTATTCCTGCGATCACTACGTGTACCGCCACTACAAGCTCGGCAACATTCTGGACAAGACCATGGAACATCTGGTGGACTCGCCGGAGCAGCGGAAGTTCGGAACGGATAAGCGTGACACCCTGCCTCGTTTCTGCCGTGAATGTGATGTCCGCTTCGCGTGCAACGGCGAGTGTCCCAAGCACCGCTTCATCGAAACGCCGGATGGGGAGCCTGGGCTCAATTATCTCTGTGCCGGCTATAAGATATTCTTTCACCATATCGATCCGTACATGCGCACCATGGCTGGCTTACTGAAGTCAGGGCGTCCGGCCGCGGATATCATGGAGATCGTCGCCAGTCGAGAGCAGGCCGAACGTCAAGCCGTGCTGTGGGCCACCGCCGGCAGGAACGATCCCTGTCCCTGCGGCAGCGGAAATAAATTTAAGAGGTGTTGCTGGGACTCACGTCCTTAAATCCACCAAGCGCCGAAGAATGCGGATCGCATTGACGAAGTAGCTACCGGTGGCTACAATACTTCTGATGAGATCTGTTGGGATCAAGGAGCTTAAAAATCGTCTGAGTGAATACCTTCGTCATGTGGAGACCGGGGAGATCGTCCTCGTCACGGAGCGGGATCACGTGGTGGCTGAACTTGTCCCCCCAAATCCAGGACGGGCACAGAGTGTGCATGATGCTGAACTTGCCGAGGCCGTCCGCCAAGGGTGGCTGACCCCGCCGCTCATGCCGGGTGGACCTCTGCCTCCGCGAAAGCCAGTGGCATCCTTGAAGAAGATCCTTGCCGAGCTGTCCCGTGATCGGGGTGACCGATGATCTATGTTGACACCTCGGTTATTCTCGCCGAACTTCTTGCTGAGGATCGTGCTCCGGATCGGGGTTTCTGGAATCAACAGCTTGTGTCGAGCCGTCTTCTTGAATACGAAGTCTGGACGCGGCTCCATGATCGGCGGCTGGCATCCTCCCACGGGGAGCAGGCTCGACATCTCCTAGGACGTCTGGCGTTCCTCGAACTTCGTCCAACCGTCCTGGCCCGGGCCCTCGAGCCCTTCCCGAAATCTGTCAGGACGCTGGACGCTTTGCACTTGGCCTCGGCTTTCTTTCTCAGACAGCAGGACCCATCTATGCGGTTTGCTACCTACGACAAACGTCTGGGCGCCCTGGCGCGGGCACTAAAGCTCTCCCGGGTAACGCCTTAGGGTTTCTATTGAAGGGGGAGCCATGCAGCCTCTGGCCTTCCTCGATGATTTAACCAATGGGTCGGAAAGTCACGGGGATCATCTGTGCCGAATCGGTCTGCCGTTAGGACTGTCGTTTCGCTTACAGAATATCAGTGGGAAAGTCAGTTCTCCTCATCGACCGTTGTCCTGACAGCGGCCCTTCTCATTTTGGCAAACAGGAGCTTCTCAAGGCCCTAAAGGGGAAAGGCGTCTCCGTCAGACTGGCGGAGCATTGGGCCAATGAAACGGGTTCTGTCCGTCTGGTCATAGGTACAGCGCAGGACCGAATGGTGGGACCACTGCTGGTGAAAAGTGGGATCCGTATCGACCCCGAGCAGGAAGGAGTTCTGTATCGAAGGGACGACACCGACGCGGGTCCGGTACGGGTCATCGCTGGCACGGATGAACGGGGGCTGATGTACGCCCTGTTGGAAATGGCGGATCGGGTCCGCGCGCATGGTATCCAGGAACTGGAGGAGATGAGGGATCTGGTTGAATTTCCCGATATCCGGATACGCGGCGTGGACCGCTTTGTCATGGGTCCCATGGATGATGGGTGGTACTTTTCCGAGTCTTTCTGGAATTATTACCTAAGCCGGCTGGCCCATAGCCGGTTTAACCGGCTGGTCCTGATCTTGGGTTTTGATACGCCATATTATTCACCGCCGTACCCATTCCTCATGGGGGTGACCGGGTACCCGGAAGTTCAAGTCGTCGGGATCGATCATCGCGGGCGCAGCCGAAACTTAAGCCAATTAAAGTGTATTGGCCAGTTGTGCCATAGCTATGGGCTAGAGTTTATTTTGGGAACGTGGCAGCAGATCCCTTGGACCAAGAACCAGGAGCGGATCGTTGAGGGTCTGCCCCAAGGCGAGGCTGAACTGGCCCGGTACTGTTCACAGGGCTTGAAAGACCTGCTTGGTGCCTGCCCGGAGATCGATGGCATCCACTTCCGGGTGAACCACGAAGCAGGCGTCGGTAGCCAGAAGACGAACGAGTCCTTCTGGAAGGAATGTATCACCGCGGTGGCTGCGGTTGGCCGAAGACTCAAGTTAGACCTGCGCGCCAAAGGGCTCACCGACGACATGATTCAATTCGCCATCAACACCGGGTTGGAGGTGACGGTTCCCACAAAATATTGGTGTGAGCACACGGGCCTCCCGTATCACCTGACCCAGATGAGAGAGGAGGAGCTGACGCGGTTGGATAACCTCAACCATGGACGGCGGTACAGTTATGCGGACCTCCTGCGCAAACCGCGTAGGTATGAGATCCTGTATCGCCTGTGGAATTACGGGTCCACGTGTGTCCTCCTCTGGGGCGATTCGGACTATGTACGCCGTTTTTGCGAAAGCTGTAGGTTGGGCCCAGCCTCGGGTTTTGAAATTAGCGCGCCCCTGAGTCTGAAGGGTGGCCACTCCACTGGAGAAGATCAGCCTTGGCCTTTGAGCGATGACCCAAGTTTGCGCCATTACGAATGGGAGGATGAGCGCTACTGGCTGACCTATACATTGTTTGGACGCCTCGGGTATTCCGGATCAGCCGCCGCGGATATATGGCAGCGGCAATTTCAAGAACGCTTCGGGCCGGAAGCCGCACCTGAGCTGGAGGCCGCCTATCGGGCGGCCAGCAAAGTGCTTCCACTCATCACGGCGTTTCATATGCCGGTTCACCCCTCGGTGCAGTACTGGCCGGAACTGTCCACCGGGGGTGCGTTATTCGCTGAGCACAACTACAATAAAACTTTCCGTGACCGAACGTATCAAAACACTGAGCCCAGTGACCCAGGGCTCTTCTATCGAATCACGGATTACATTTCTGACTGGCTTGCAAGTTGCCTGCGGGGCAAGTATACCCCGCTGCAAGTCAGGGTGTGGTTCCGAAGCTGTGTCAGTGAGATTCGCCGTTCACTGGACAGGACAGATAACTACAAGATTGCCAGTGAATCCGCAGAGTACAAGGCCACACGGTTCGATTTGCTCATGCTTGCCGAACTGGCGGATTATCATGCCGCTAAAATCCAAGCGGCGCTCGCCCTGTCCCTATACCAGAAGACGAATGAGGCGAATCTTCTTACCGTGGCGTTAGAATCGATGGAGCGCGCGAAGAAATCCTGGGAGGCGCTTTCCGAACGAGGCCGCGCGGCCTACCACGTCCCCCTTGATTTTGCGCCAGCATCAGGAGCAGGCCGTCGCGGGCACTGGTCCGATTATCTTCCAGAATTGGAGAAGGATGTCTCTCGCCTGCGGAAATTGCTTCACGAGGCTGATCCGCCTCAGGGTCAAGGCCCCGGAAATCTTTTTGAAAAGGAGCTAGAACCACACCGGATAGAAGATATGGCTGAACGCTATCTGTCTTCGTTCAAAGCGGATCTCCCCAAAACGTGTACAACAGCTGAAGATCTAGTGATTACGGTCAACGTGGGGGAGGCCGCCTCACTCACCGGAGATCTCACAATGCATTACCGGCATACAAACCAGACCGAGGGTCCATTCAAAGTATTGACGATGAAGAAAACCAAGGGGGGATATCGTGGCGGTATCCCTGGTGAGTACATCGTGCCCGAGTGGGATCTGCTTGTTTATTTTTCTGCGGTGAACAACACCGGCCATGGGTTGATCTTTCCGGGTCTCTATCACCCGGACTATCCGGCGCCGTATCATATTATCAAAGTTGGTGCTGAAGGATGAGTCTCAAGCATCCAGTCAAGGATTTATTTCCTTTCTGATCTGTGAGTATACTTTTCGCCGCGTTGGTTGGTTGTACGGCACTCTGCCGGGCTGAGGAGGATCCCTATCGGATGGATTATTACACCCAGAAAGTTGAGATCGAGTTTGCCGACGCACGAGCCGCCCGGTCAGCTACGGTGGAGATCTTACCCTTGTACAAGGGTTACGAATGGGCGATTTCGTCGCGCTGGGATGACAATGTGCTGACCGATCCTAAGATGCGTGATGTTCTTGAACGGCATGGGTACAAGGCGACCTGGTACCTGATTGCCACCGAAGGGGGCGGCTATTACGGGCCAGATTACGGTTACTTCAAGGGCGGCCAGCCCTATTCGGGCATGGGGGCCAGGCTCCTGAGCGGCGGGAACAGCATCGGTGGCCATTCCTTGACGCATCCTCATATGGCCTATCTGAACCGAAACCGAATCTTCGAAGAAATCATGGGAATCAGGATGGATCGGGAGAGCAGCAGTGGCCGTCCGGTGATTTCGTACGCGTTTTCATTCTGCAATTTTCGCAACGAGGCTGAGGGTGACGCCGTGCAGGAGGACATCGCGGAAATCCTCCGGCGTTCAGGCTACTATCACATCGTCAATCATTGGTTCAACACGAGCTGGGAGCATCCTGAGGGGAGAGCGCCCTTTCTGGAGAGTGCCCTGTTGCCCAGCGACGGCAAGGACATTGACGAGGCGTTTGGCCGCTATCTGGCCGATGAGTCTCGTCGTCGGGACAATCCTAATATCAGCTTCAACATGCATGTCTGGTACACCACCGAGAAGGCTTGGGCTAAGTTCGAAAAGCAGCTTGATCAATACGGACGAAACCCCAGGTGGTGGTACTGCAACCAGAGCGAGTATGCCGCTTATCGCTATCAGTTCCTGCACAGCTCCTTGACCCAGAGGATTGATTCAAAGGATAAGCGCAAGCTCAGCGTTACCCTCCGCCGGCCTGAACTCCTGGACCTGAACGATCCTATCCCGCTCACCTTCGCCGTCAGAGGGATTGCCACCAACACGGTCAGACGGGTTCAATGCGAATCGGCAGATACCGACATGGTCAGCCCGGCAGGAGGAGAGTTTTGGTTTCACCTGTCCCATGACCGGAACATGAAGCTTCCCAAAACCATCGCGTCTTATCAGAATCACGACAACCATGACTCGCTTCAGGAGACGGACACTCACGACAGCTTTCCCTTCATCACGGCGTCGCTGCACATGCGGAGAAAGTCCCTTGAATTTTTTCTGAGAAACGAGAGCGGCCAGCCCATCACCAATATCCGCCTTGTCTACCGCCTCCCGCTGGCTTGGAGAAGGGGAGTCATGAAGAAACAACTTGGCACGCTGAATGGGGGCGCCGAGCGGCGGGACAGGGTCAGGCTCACGCCACGGGAACGAGATTACAAGTGCCATGCGGGGACAAGTGTGTACGTCGTTCAGATGGATTTCGTCCATGCTGGGAGTCCCGGCAGGCTCTATGTTTCCTGCCGCGTTGAAAGGAACAAAAAGGACTCCTCGTATGCCCAGAATGGGTTCCAGATGCTGGGGCCGATTCCCTCGGATCGCGTGGATGTGGAAGCTCATGCCGCCCGCATCGCCGCTTCCCCGGTTAAGAATCGGCGCTGTGATTTCGGGGATGGGATTTCACGCGAATGGAGGCGGGTGGGCCAGGAGGACTACGCGTTCTTGAATGTGGATATGATCTATACCACAGGCCGGAACCGACCAGCGAAAGGCCAGTATTTCATCATGTTGACATCGCTTCATTCTCCGAAGGCGCAACGGGTCCGCCCCGTGTACGAAAAACCATTCCTTCGATCGATCTACCTCAACGGGAAACAAGTGCAGGGCGACATCATGAAACTCTCCAGGGGGAAGAACGATCTTATCCTGGTTTACTATTCGGGGGAGAGCAAGTTTTCTGGAAGTCATTACGGCGCTTACTTCCAGTTGGTAAATCCCAAGAGCGGCCGGCGTATCAACTCGGTGAGGTATCAACCTGAGCGTGTAGCGTTCAAGTGAAGCTCGACATCGTTGTAAGCACCACCAGGGTGGGCCAGTGTTTGGTAGGGATGGTGAACATCAAAGCGTGAGCCCTAGACTGTGGCGCACCTCCACATCGGTTTTTTTCACCCCCGCAGGAGGCGCACTGTCGTGCCGAATCACAAACCCGAGGCTGGTCGTCAGCCACGAGTTCACGCTGACCGTGAGTGCGGCCTCATCGAGTACACGGAGATCCGACCAGTCTGCGAGGCGTGGCTGGACGTATGCCGATAAGGAGAACGTGGCCCGTTCGCCCAAGTCGGCGCTGAATGAGAGATAACTGGTGGATCGAAAGGTATCCGCCCTGTCGAGCTCACTGGATCCTAGATACCGCTCGCGCTCGTGCATGATTCCCGTCCCGGTGTGCAGGATCACCTGGTTCGATCTGTAGAGCTGGAAGGCGGGTCCGCCCCCCACGAGGGTTCGGCTCCGAAGTCGCTGGAACCGGTCCTGCTGAACCTGGACAAATGCATCGGTGGACCACCAGGGGAGCAGGCTGTACTGGTGGCGAAGATGCGCGAACGTGTTGGAGGCGGTGATGGTGTTCTCAAATTCGCCGTAATCCCCGTTGGTCCTTATCAGAAAGAGGTGTCGTCCGCCCCCCGCTGTGGCGGCACCCAGGATTGCCCCGCCGACCTGGAAACCGGAGCCATTGCCGGCGCGGCTGGAGAAGCTGGCGTTGAGGTTCAAGATCCGCCCGCGCTCCTCGAGCTGGCGATGGGGGATCCCGATGCTGACTGGCCCCGCTGTCGCTGCCGAGGCGAGGCTGGCCAGCACAGCGGCAGTGGTGCAACGGCCGAGGCGAGTCCACTGCCGAGGTGAGTCCACGAGGCTATTGTAGCGGCCCATTGAGGCATCGGTTTAACTTTGTTAGTTTAAACGTATGAGGGGTTTGTTCTCACATTAGGACCGTGCCTAAAATCTCCATCCGGAATGTCGCCATCATTGCGCATGTTGACCATGGGAAAACCACGCTCGTCGACGCGCTGTTGCGTCAATCTCAAACCCGGCTTGCCAAAGCGATCGCGGGGAACGAGTGCATCATGGACACCAATGAGCTGGAGCGAGAGCGGGGAATCACGATCTTCTCCAAAAACGCCTCGGTGATGTGGAAGGGGACCAAGATCAACATCATCGATACCCCCGGTCATGCTGATTTTGGCGGTGAGGTGGAGCGGGTCCTGACCATGGCGGATGGCTGCCTGCTTCTGGTGGATGCCAAGGAGGGGCCTCAACCACAGACCCGCTTTGTTTTGAAGCTGGCCCTGGACATGAAGCACCGGGTGATCGTCGTCATCAACAAACTCGACCGGCCAGACGCCCTGCCCTCAATGACGCTGAACAGAATTTTTGACCTGTTCATGGAGCTAAACGCCGATGACCATCTGGCAGAATTCCCTGTCGTGTATGCGGCTGGCCGGCGTGGGGTCGCAGGGGCCGAGCCGGACCTTGGGTCCATGAAGGACATCGCTCCGGTGTTTGAGGCGATTCTCAAGCATGTCCCGCCTCCGGTCGCAGATCCAGGCCGGCCGCTGCAAATGCGTGTGAGCAATATCACGGGTGACAACTTCAAGGGACGCATTGCCATTGGCCGGGTATCCAACGGCGTCCTGCGCAACGGCCAGGAGGTGATGCACATTGACCGGGATGGGAAGCTCGCGAAGCATCGGCTGATGGCGCTCATGACCTTCCAGGGGCTGGAACGGGTGGAAGTGGATGAGGTGGTCGCCGGGGACATCGTGGCTGTCGCCGGCATTCCAGAAGTCAATATCGGGGAGACCCTGGCCGATGTTCAGGACCCCGTGGCCCTCCCGCTGCTTGAGATTGCCCCGCCTACCGTCAAAATGACCTTCTGCGTCAACGATTCGCCGTTTGCGGGCAAGGAAGGAGTGTACAGCACCTCACGCCAGGTCCGTGAGCGGCTCTTGCGGGAGCTGGAAACAGACATGGCGCTCCGGGTCGAGGACAGTCCCCAAGGTGACTGGATCGTGTCCGGACGGGGTGAATTGCATCTGGCGATCCTGATCGAACGCATGCGCAGGGAGGGATATGAGTTCCAAGTTTCCCGGCCACAGGTCATTGACAAGATTGTGAACCGGAAAACGCTGACGCCTTACGAACGGGTGTTCATCGAGGTCCCCGAGGCCTCCTACGGCAGCGTGATCCAGAAACTCGGGAGCCGGAATGGTGAGTTGCGGGAAATGCGGATGGAGGACGGCATGGTGTATTTGGAATTCCTCATCCCGACCCGGGGGCTTTTTGGATACCGGAGTGAGTTTATCATCGATACGCGGGGCTTAGGCTTGATCAACACACTGTTTCTGGAGTACCGGCCGGATCCGGGCAAGTGGAAGGAGCGGGGACAGGGTTCCCTGGTGGCCTATGAAGCTGGTGAGACGGTGCTCTACGGGCTGCTGAAAGTGCAGGATCGCGGGGTATTGTTCCTAGGTCCGGGGATTCCGGTCTATAAAGGGCAAGTGGTGGGGCAGAATTCCCGCAGTGACGATATCAGTGTCAATGTCTGCAAGGAAAAAATTCTCACCAACATGCGCTCGAAGGGCGATGGCACCGCCGGGCATTTTAACGTGCCGCGGACGATGGGACTGGAGGGTGCGTTGGAGTATATCGGAGACGATGAGCTGGTAGAAGTGACGCCCAAGAACATCCGCATCCGGAAGAAAATCCTGGATGAAAACGAGTGGCGCCGCAGGCAAGTGCACGGCATTAAATAGCTGTCCACCGCCGGGGCCCTGGACTGGACGGGTGCTCCGGGCTACGTCCGCCCCGATCGCGTCGTGGCAAGTAAAGTAAGGGCGGTAAGCTAGACTCCTATAGCTTGATCATGTATTTCTTGAGGCGAGCTTCTTGAACTGAACGCTGTATGCACAACGTCGCGCACCTGCCAAAATATGATCGGTGCGTTCGATCATGATGCTCTCGCCTAAGACTTTCTGAAAGACCTCTAATTCGCCTGCACAAAGAGATGACCATGGCACAAGGAGCCGGAACTTCGGCCACGAGGACCATCCTAACATCGGACCGTGGGGGTACATGAGTATAATG
>CAZPLZ010000046.1:0-19835 GCA_964587525.1 uncultured bacterium
GTTGCAAACCAACAAGATCAAGGAGGCCCTGGGCCTGTTCCAGTTCATCCATTCCTTGGACCGACCCCGGCTGGCTGAAGGCTTGAACCGGTGTGCCCAGGCCGCCGGCACGCCCTGTCGCGCCCTGGTGCAAGTCAATGTCACCGGTGCCGCTGCTCAAGGGGGAATCCGCCTCGAGCAGGCCGAGCAATTTATTGAAAAATGCCTGCAACTACCGTATCTTCGTATATGTGGCCTGATGGCGATTGGCCCTTATCCAGCCGAGGAGGTGGCCATCCGGAGTACGTATCGTTCGGTGAAAGCGCTGTTCCTGCGTCAGGCCTCCCAGGTAGGGCCGGAGTTTACGATACTGTCTTTCGGCATGAGCGATGATTACGAGATTGCTGTTGAGGAAGGAAGTACGCTGGTGCGCGTCGGCACGGCGATTTTTGGTGAGAGGAGATAATGTATGACGCGATTGGGATTTGTGGGTGGCGGAAATATGGCCGAGGCGTTGTTGGCAGGCATCATCAAAGCCAAACTGTTAGAACCCGCCCAACTGCTGGTGTGCGATATCCGGGAAGACCGTCTCGATCAACTGGCGGCTCGTTACAAGGTCAAGACGAGTCGGGACATTCTTGAGGTGGTGCGTGAGTGCGAAACGGTGGTGCTGGCGGTGAAACCGCCGCAGATCAAGGAAGTTCTGGATGAAATTGGTGATGAGTTAGGAAGCCATCACCTGGTCATTTCCGTGGCGGCGGGGGTTCCAATCAGGTTGATCGAAAGCAAGCTGTCCCGGTCGGTGCCGGTCATCCGGGTCATGCCCAACATACCGGCACTCGTCCAGGAGACGGCTGCAGGGATCGCATTGGGAACGCATGCCACCCCCTCTCATCGCGATCAGGCGGTTCAGATGTTCAACGCCATTGGTGAAGCTCTGGTGGTGAATGAGGATCAGATGGACGCAGTCACAGCGGTGAGCGGCAGCGGACCAGCGTACCTGTTCTATATGGTGGAAGCGCTCATACAGGCCGGCGTTGCCGAGGGGTTATCTCCCGAAGTTTCCCGAGCACTGGCGGTGCAGACGGCCTATGGCGCCTCACGCATGTTGAGCCTGACCATGGAAGACCCTGCTGAGCTGCGGAAAAAGGTCGCCTCGGCTGGCGGCACGACTGAGGCGGCACTGAAGACCCTCGAGAGCAAGGGGTGGGATGCCATTTTGAGAGAAGCGGTGCACGTCGCGCGGATGCGGGCTGAAGAACTGGCACAGATGGCGTGATCAGGCGGTACACGCTCCCGCAGATGGGGGCGATCTGGGCCGAAGAGGCGAAGTTTGGCCGTTGGCTCACCATTGAGTTGGAGGTGTGCCGGGCGTTGGCCCGTCGGGGAGAGATCCCGCGGAAGGCGCTTGGGCAAATCGTGAGGCGTGCCGGATTTTCCTTGAGGCGTATCGAGGCTCATGAGAGGAAACTCCAGCACGATGTGCTCGCGTTTTTGGCCGCGGTGGAGGAACGTGTCGGGACCGCTGCGAGGTTTATTCACAAGGGGCTGACCTCGTATGACATCGTGGATACAGGCCTGTCCATGGCCATGCGCGATTCGCTCGCCGTTATCGAAACGGGACTAAAGGGGTACGCGGCGAAACTTAAAGCCCTCGCCACGAAGTACCGGGAGACCGTCATTGTGGGCCGGACACATGGGGTGCATGCCGAGCCGACAAGCCTTGGGCTGAAATTCTTAACACACTACGCTGAGGCTCAGCGCAACCTGAAGCGGCTGACCCAGACACGGGAGACAGTCGCCGTTGGCAAGCTGTCGGGTGCGGTCGGCAATTATGCGCACCTTCCACCTTCTCTGGAGCGCGGGGTGTTGCGGCGGCTGGGGTTGAAGGCTGCGCCGGTCTCCACACAGATCCTGCAGCGCGACCGGCACGCTGAGTATCTGGCCCTTCTCGCTATAATTGCAGGCTCACTGGAAAAACTAGCCACGGAAATCCGTAACCTGCAGCGGACGGAAGTGCAAGAACTTGAGGAGCCGTTCACCAAGGACCAACAGGGGTCGTCGGCAATGCCGCACAAGCGGAATCCGGTTCTGTGCGAGCGCGTGTGCGGGCTCGCCCGGGTGGTCAGGGGGCATGCGCTGGTGGGATTTGAAAACATCGCGCTGTGGCATGAACGTGACCTGACCAATTCCTCGGCGGAACGGGTGACGATTCCGGATGCCTCCATCCTGGTGGATTACATGCTGCACCTGTTGAACAAGGTGCTCGACGGCATTGTCATTTATACGGACCGTATGCGGGAAAACTTAGAAAGAACCGGCGGTCTAATCTACTCGCAGCGGGTGCTGTTGGCACTGGTGCAGGCTGGCATGAAGCGCGAACAGGCGTACAAGCTCGTTCAGGGGTGTGCCATGCGTGCCCTAACGGAGGGAAGGCCGTTTCGGCGGCTCCTGAATGCCGATCCGGTTGTTCAGCGGTGCTTGTCCACCTCCACGCTGGATGCGTGTTTTGACCCGCGCTATTATTTGCGCAATGTGGCGTCGGTGTACCACCGGTTCGGGATACGCTAAATGAGATCGCGGAAACGTGTCAAGGGAGTCTGGATGGCCCGCGTCTGTGTGGGTGTGAAGCCGGAGGTGCTGGACCCACAGGGCAAGACGATACGGAGCGCGCTGGCGTCGATCGGGTTCAGAAACGTTCGTGATGTGCGTGTGGGCAAACATTTCTGGATCACCCTGAACGGGGGACTGTCCCGCGAGCGTGCGGCGCACGAGGTCAGGAATATGGCTGAGAAAGTCCTCTCGAATTCCATCATCGAAACCTTCTCTTTTACGCTGGCCAGAATTTCCTCCCCCCTCACCCTCCCCTCTCCCCCTAAAAGGGGGAGAGGGGAAATGGATGATAACCCATGACTGGCAACAAGAGGAAGCTCAAGGTCCTGCGCCGGCGTGTGGACGCTGTGGATCAGCACTTCCTCGGCCTGCTCAACCGCCGGATGCGGCTCGTGAGTGAGATTGCCCGGGTCAAGCGTGCGGAGCGCCTGCCTACGTACGCCCCTGAACGCGAGGAACAACTGCTCCGAGCCCTCGCAAAGCGCAACCGGGGGCCGGTCACCCAGGAGGCTCTGCGCGCGATCTATCGTGAAATTCTTTCTGCCGCCCGGGCGGTGGGTGAGCCCGAACGGGTGGCCTACCTGGGGCCAGAGGCGACGTTCACGCACATGGCGGCCCGGGCACGGTTCGGCTCCCAGGCGGTCTATGTCCCCGTCCGTTCCATCGGCGATGTGTTCTACGAGGTGGACCGGCGCAAGGCTGATTACGGGGTGGTGCCGGTCGAAAATTCGACCGAGGGGGTGGTGAACTACACGCTGGACCGGTTTGTGGATTCGGATCTGAAGATCTGCGCTGAAGAGCTGATGCCGGTTCAGCATGTGCTGATGTCGAATGTGGGAGATTTGGATGCGGTGCGGGAGGTGTTTTCCCATCCCCAAGTTTTCGGACAGTGCCAGCACTGGATTGATGACCATCTGCGCAAGGCCCGGCTGGTTGAGGTGTCGAGTACCGCTGAGGCGGCGTTGAAGGCCACCCAAGTCAAAAGAGCCGCGGCCATCGGGACCGAGCTGGCCGCCCGTATGAACAAGCTGAGAATCGTGGCCAGGAACGTGGAAGATCTGCCGGGTAATTACACCCGGTTTTTTGTGCTCTCCAAGTCGTGGAGCACGCGTACTGGACGGGACAAGACATCGGTGATGTTTTCCGTCAAGGATCGCGTGGGCGCGCTGTACAACATGCTCCAGCCGTTCCGAAAGCACCGTATCAACCTGACCTCGATCGAATCGCGGCCGTCCCGCAAGCGGGCATGGGAATATTATTTTTTCGTAGATTTCCTGGGTCACGTGGAGGATTCGTCTGTGGCTCGGGCTCTGGGCGAACTGGAAAAGAACTGCACGTTGCTCAAGTTGCTTGGTTCCTATCCGGCCGCCGGACTCTTCAACCGATAACACCAAAGCACAAAAGATTATTCATGCAACGATTCATGAATGTGCGCGCGGCGGGGGTTGAGCGCCTCGCGCGGGCTGAAGTCCTGAAGCTTCAACCGTACCGTGGTGGCAAGTCCCTGGATGAAGTGGAGCGGGAAACCGGACAGCGAAATTTCGTGAAGTTGGCCTCCAACGAGAACCCGCTGGGCCCATCACGAAAGGCGCTGGTCGTCATGCGGCGGGCCATCCGGGACGTGCATCTCTATCCTGAATCCGGGTACCCATTATTGAAACGGGCGATTGGCGCCCGGGTCAGGCTCACCCCGCAGCACGTGATTCTCGGTGACGGGTCGAACGAGGTCCTGGTGCTGGCCGCGAACGCGTTTCTTCGCTCCGGTGATGAGGCGGTAATGGCAAGCCCTTCGTTTGTCGTGTTCAAACACGCGGTGGTCGGCGCCGGAGGACGCCCGGTGATGGTGCCGCTTAATGAGGATCTCCAGCACGACCTGCCAGCGATGGCGCGAGCGGTCACAAAGCGAACCCGTCTTGTGTTCATCTGTAATCCGAATAATCCGACCGGCACCATCGTGCGTCGGAACGAGGTCGAGGCTTTCCTGCGCCGCCTTCCTGGTCATGTCATTGTCATCTTTGATGAGGCCTACGCGGATTTCGTGGATGACCGAACATACCCATCGACGCTGGTCTATGTCCGCCGTGACCTTCAGGTGTTGGTGGTGCGTACCTTTGCCAAACTCTATGGGTTGGCGGGGTTGCGCATTGGATACGGACTGGGACCGCCTGTACTGGTACGCGTGCTGGAACGGCTCCGCCAGCCGTTTAACGTGAACGCCCTTGCCTACCGAGCTGCGGTGGCTGCGCTTGCGGACCGGGCTCATGTCACTCGGACTCTTCGCTGCGTGAGAACGGGCCGACGCTGGTTAGGCCAGGAGTTGGCAAAGCTGGGACTGACGGTGATTCCCAGCCAGGCCAACTTCCTGCTGGTGAACGTTGGTCGAACGGGGGCCCGCGTCGCCGATCAACTGCGAGCCAGAAGGATCATCGTGCGCTCGCTGCCCGGTGAGTTGTTGCACTCCCATGTCCGCATTACGATAGGCACGCCCCCGCAGAACCGGGCCGTGGTGAGGGGGTTGCGAGCGGTTCTGTATAATACCCCGCCATGACCTTTCGACGAGTCGAACCATGATTATCGTCCTGAAACCCCGGGCCACTGAACGCGACATACAGCGGCTGACGGCCAGAATTCGGAAGCTTGGCCTTCAACCCTATGTGTCCCGCGGCAAGGAGCGGACCGTGATCCCGGTCATCGGGGATGAGCGGATCTTAAGCAACGTCCCCCTGCTCAGCTACCCCTTTGTCGAAAAAGTAATGCCCGTCCTGGCCCCATTCAAGCTGGTCAGCCGCGAGTCGCACCCTGCGAGGACCGTGGTCCGCGCTCACGGCCTGGTGGTGGGAGAGAAAAAGCTTGCAGTGATTGCTGGGCCGTGTTCCGTCGAGGGAGAAGCCATGATCGTCAAAATCGCACGGGCGGTCAAGCGAGCTGGGGCGACCGGGTTGCGTGGTGGCGCCTTCAAGCCACGGACCTCGCCGTACAGCTTTCAAGGCCTGGGAGAGGAGGGGCTGCGGTTTCTGGCTCAGGCCCGTGAGGCGACCGGGCTGGCGGTGGTGACGGAAGTGCTGGACACGCGGGACGTTGAGCTGGTGGCCAGGTATGCGGATGTCCTACAGGTGGGGGCACGCAACATGCAGAACTTCGAGCTCTTGAAGGAAGTTGGGCTTTCTCGCCGTCCGGTGCTGTTCAAACGGGGTCTCAGCGCAACGATCAAAGAATACTTGCAGGCGGCGGAATATATTCTGTCGCGGGGGAATGACCAGGTGATCCTGTGTGAGCGGGGCGTCCGCGGGGTGGAGGACTACACCCGGAACACCTTCGATCTCAATGCGATCCCGGTGCTTAAAGAGCTGACTCACCTGCCGGTCATTGCCGACCCCAGCCAGGGTACCGGAAAGTGGTCCTACGTCGCTTCGGTGTCGCAGGCGGCCATCGCGGCAGGCGCCGACGGGTTGATTCTGGAGGTACACCACCAGCCGGAGAATGCCCTGTCCGATGGGGAGCAGTCCATCCTGCCTTCCCGGTTTGCGGCCCTGATGAAAACCCTTTCGCCGCTGGCCCGTGCAGTGGAACGCTCGCTTTAAGCTTGTGGAATTTGACTTTCCTTCAGCTTTACCATAGGTTAGTAAATGATGACTTTTCGCTGGGGGGAACCCTTGCTATCATAAAAAGACCATGAAACTTCCGTGGGCCTCGTCCGATCACAGGTACGAAACGGTGTTGAATCAGGGCACCGAATTCACGGGAACTTTGTTGATCAAAGCGCCCGTGCATATCCACGGACGGGTTGTGGGTAATGTACAATGCGAGGATTATTTGGTTATTGGCGAGGAGGGCCAGATCATCGGTGACCTCTCCGCTAAGCTGATTTCCATTGGCGGAAAAGTTAATGGCAAGGTGGAGGCTACTGAACTGGTCACACTCCTGAGCACCGCGAGACTGACCGGTGAAATTTACTCGCCGCGTCTGACAGTCTTCGACGGGGCGATCGTCGAGGGCACCATTCATATGTCGCAGCTCGATTTTGATTCCGTGTCACAGCTTGAATCCAAACCGGTGCCGCGGCTTGAATCCAAGCCGGTGACGCAATCTGGGGTCGAACCGGTGTTGCAGCCCGCTGCTGAGTCCGTGGCTCAAGACGAGTCGCAATCCGAAGCTGAACCAGCGTTGCAGCCCGCTGCTGAGGTGGAGTCACAGTCTGAAGCCGAACCGGTCTTGCAGCCTGCTTCCCAACAGGTATCTCCGGCTGGGAAACGGA
This sequence comes from uncultured bacterium, assembly GCA_964587525.1. Lineage (GTDB taxonomy): Bacteria > Oederibacteriota > CAKKQC01 > CAKKQC01 > CAKKQC01 > CAZPLZ01. Next base: position 6,848 of record CAZPLZ010000046.1, read on the forward strand.
GCGGAAAAGTGGCCCCACCAGCATCCTCGCCTATCATCAAGGCCTGACGGCAAACCGCTTTAAAACTTCGTTTTACTTGCCCTTAACGGCCGATTAAGTCTACCCAAAGTCTGGACGGGTCGGAGGGGCCCCGCGACCGCGAAGCCCCTCCGACCTGTCCTGCGGTATTTTTTTCACATCTAGGGCTTACGGAGGACGGCAATCAGGGAGAGTGGTGGGAGCGGCAAGATCCGGTCAAGCAGTTTCAGTATTGGGGTTAGCATATTTAGGAGCCAGATCTGGCCCAGCCCAAAATAGCGCCGGCGCAGGATCTTCCCGTTGAGAAACCAGGCAAGGGTGCCAAAGCGGTTGAAGGGGATGATGCGCTCCACCTTGAAGCCGGCAGCCTCGCATCGTTTCTTGAGCAGCAACCGGCTATAGCGCCGGTGATGGCCTAGCACTCTGTCCAGGCTGGAGAACAGCCAGGGGCTGTTGGGCGTGAGCACCAGAGCCCGCCCGCCGTGGCAGAGCACGGAGGCGATGTTGCGCAGGGCGGTCACATCCCGGTCGATGTGCTCCACCACATTCAGGCAGATGGCCGTATCGAACAGTCCCGGGGGACGAGGGAAGGATGCCGGCTTCGTCACATCGCAGTAGGCGACATGGAGGTAAGGCCGGCTGCTGAAGGTACTGGCCATGCGGCGCAAGTATTCGGAGTTGGTGTCTGTAGCGTAATAGAGCTTTCGGGGCAGGAGCGCGCGGGTCAGGGTGCCAATCCCGGCGCCGATCTCGAGCACCCGCGAGCCGCAGAATGGCTTCAGGGTGTCCGCCATCCATTGGTTGTACCGGTGTGCCCGGCTCATGCGGGCCAGAATGTGGCTGCCGTGCGGGTCTTCCTTGTAGAGGCGGTCGGAAAGCGCGAAGCGCACCATGGCCGGCAGGGCGGTGAGGCCGTCCCTCCAGGTGATTTTCTTGCCTTCCAGATAGGTGCGCCCGGCGTAGCGGATCGGGACCTCGTAGAGTTTGATGTCCCGCCTGGCCAGTTTGATGGTCAGCTCCGGCTCAATCGTGAAATGGTGGCTTTCGATTGGTATGCTTTTGAAGATCTCCGTACGGATCGCTTTATAGCAGGTCTCGACGTCGGTGAGGTTAAGATTGGTCAGGAAATTACAACAGGATGTCAGAAATCTGTTGCCAAGCTCATGATGGTAATACAGCACCCGCCGGTGCTGGCCGGTGAGGAACCGGGATCCGAAGACCGCATCCGCATCCTCGCTGAGAAACACTTGGACGATGTTCAAGAGGTCCCGGGGGTCGTACTCCAAATCAGCGTCGTGAATGACGGTGACATCGCCCCCCGTGTGCTCCACACCCGTCCGGATGGCCGCACCCTTGCCTTGGTTTCGTTCGTGGCGTATCGTGTGGATCGTGAGCTTGCGAGCTCTCTTGAATGATCGCGCGAAGTTCCGCACCTCATCCCAACTGCTGTCTTGAGAGCCGTCGTCCACGATGATGATGGTCAGATGCGTGAGGTGAGGACTGGTGCGGATCGCCGCGAGGCGCTGAAGACTTGCGCGGACCAGCGATTCCTCGTTGTACACGGGAACGATTGCGGTGAGGGAGAGGGCGCGCTTTAAGGCGCGACGCATAATAGTCTTTAATGTAACACAATAGGGCTCGCGGACGACGGACACTTGACGGGCCTAAACCTGTGGATTAAAGTTGAGGTGTCGGAGGAATTGCAGGTCATGAAACAATGTCCCTATTGCCGTGCGGTGATTCAGGACAAGGCCATCAAGTGCAAAAACTGCCTTCGACTTTTGCCCCTGAAGCACCGGCTCATATCATACGTTCGCCGCATCAATACCCCGGTTATCCTTGCGTTCCTTGCCCTGATCATTCTGGTAAATATCGTCTTTATCATCCTTCCAGGGGGTTCGGTTTCCGGGTCTCACCCCTATTCAGTCTTGGTAACCAAATTTCGTAATTACGTTGAAGCCATAAAAGTTAAAGAGCGGCTCGATCATCTCCAGGATGAGGTGGCGTTTGTTCTGCGCCTGAAATCAAAGGAGGAAGGGATTTGGAACGAGGTGCATGTTGGCGCCAAAAAAACCAGAGCAGAAGCTGTTCAAGTGCGGAATCGCCTTACAGCGTCTCGGATTCCAACGGATGGCGTACGCGATTATAAAAAATACAAAGATAAGGTGGTAACAAAGAAAGAGATCAAGAAAATAGAGGCGGCCGTCGATTCTTATACTGAACCGGAAAGACATACCCCAGACCTGGGGCAAAACATGGGCAAGCTGATGGCCATGTTTCCCACGGCCGGCAACTATAGCGTCGAGAAATTATATCTTATCGACGCTGAAGCCGATCTCAAAAATCGGGAGCTCTGTGAGGAGCTGTTGGAAACATCGCTGCCGGACAGCAATCTTCCGCTAGGCATCAATAAAACCTTGCTCAACCGCCACGCCAAGAGGTACGGCTGTGCGCTTTACCAGGATAACCTCTTTAGGTCTCAGGCGTGGGTCATCGTTGCCCAGCCTCAGGAGAAATTCACCGACAACCGCACTGCACTCTATGAAGCTATTCACACGATGCTCTCCCAGAGCGTTTCAGAATTTAGCCCAAGTCAAACCGAGGTGTCAAAAGTACTGATGAGTATGACCTTCACCGGCGACTTATTCGAACTCAAATATTCTGAGTTACGCATGGAACATATCTACCTACTGGAGGATCAAGACTTTCAGTATGTCTACTTCGTTTGGTTGCAAGGTTTCACCCCAGCAGAGGGAGATGCGTTTTTGGAATCGATCGACATGCGGCAAGGCCTTTATGCATTCGATGAAGTTCTGAATCATGTTTTTGTGTTGCCATATATTAAGGTCAAAAATGATACATTTTACTTTTACAACCTCAACAGACTCACCAGTGGCTACGCTGCAGAAAAAGACCATGCCAGATGGGCCGAAGAAATGGTTGGACACTGGAATGCAACCGCCTATTACGATGCTGAGGAAGGGGTTGTCCTGTACTCGTATTTTGATTTGAATTTAAAGAGCCAAGCTCAGCGTATTTACGATGACCTCTACCTTGGAGGGAAAAATCGGATGCCTCTGGCCAAGACATCCGACGTGACCGTTCATGGGTTACATGGGATCTACCTGACTTACTCGGAGAACTATAACAGGTCAGAGATAAATTTTCGTGCGGGGAAATACGTGTTGGCGGTTGATGGCTTTGTCACCAAGAGCGCCGCACTGAGTGATTTAGTTGAACGGGCAAACGCCTTACAATTCTAAATTCTAGATGAAAACATGCCCCTTTTGCGCTGAAGGAGTCCCTGATGACGTGCAACAATGCCCACACTGCCTTGAAAAGTTGGCGCCTCAGGAGACACCGCCCTCTTCATCTTGGATCAAATCCTCCGTCAGATTTCTTGGCAAGTTCCTGAACCGCAAAAGCCTTCTCCTTCTTCTTGTGTTGTTCGTTGTTCTCTGCCTCGCGGTCGCACTGCCCCGCGGGTGGTTTTATAAGCAACAGGTTTCGAGTGAACGATATCCTTACTCACTTCACGTTGACTCTTTTCGATTGCTTAAAGAGGCTCAGGGGGCAGTCACGCGATTGAAACGCCTGGGGTTTGAGAGCACATTCCTTTTCCTGGTCAAGGGGAGGGGAGGCTCATATTGGAACCAAGTTCACCTGGGACCGTGGGGGAGTGAAGGGGACGCAGGCGTCACCGTCAGGAAAGTTCAGGAAGAATTGAAGATTCATGCCGTGTTGAAACAATACCCAGAATACGAACAATCGATTGTTAGAGGGGAAGACAGGAAACGCTTGCTTAACATTGAGCAAGCGGGCTCAACGCTGTCGTCAACTGGATACGAACTTCCTGCAGACGTCATGGACATGCTCTATGGCGCGCCGCCAGTTGAGACAACATGGCAGATCCGAGAGATCCACATTGGACAGGAGAGGAGCCGGATACAACCCAGGGTTCGTACCCTGCCATTTGGGATCAGTAAATTATTTCTCAACAAGAATGCTGGGCGTTTCCTGCTGGTGGTCCTCAAGGATGTCATACAGGATCGTATGGTCAAGTGTCTTCTGTTCTATCCTAAGTCAGAAGAGACATCTCAAGAACGTGCGCTGGAACTTCTCTATCAGGCCATTGAGGAGAGCGTGGGCGAACACCATTACGAAGCCTCCTGGAAAAGTACCACGGTTGAACTGACCAACGGAGCCTTGGTTGGAAGAGAATACAAAATATTTAAACCGGCTGAAAAAATCTCATGTTTCATCCTTGGTGAAGCTAACACTCGGCATCTGCTCGTGTTCGAGGCTGCGTTTGTAGACAATGACAGAGTTCGTCACATGTTAACTGAGATACGTCAATCTCAAGGGCTGATGGAACAGTCGAGCGTTCGAAGACTCCTCTCTGCGCTTCCCCTCGCCTTGGGCGCCGATGGTCAATTTAATAGTTTGAGATTTGAACATATCCTCAACAGCATCATCTCTTCACCGATCGGTAATAAGGCTGTGACGTTGTACAGAAGCTATCCCGATGGTCACCGTGACCATTATGTCGTTCACGATTACGTGTACCCCGAGGTTGCGGAAGATGCTCTCAAGCGTTTCGCCAAAATCAATGACTATCGAAATACGGTCGTCGTCAATCGATTGCCAGCGTACTACATACACCGGAAGGGGAGAGGCCAGGTCGTTGTCATTCTTCAGAGCGGGCGTTTCATCGCCCAGTATGGTGCAACCGGCCTCCGCGGGTCTTCAGGTGATCATACGTCAGCCGCAATTGCTGGTGCCAAAGAACTCCGTATTTTTAACTGACGTATAATCGGGTCTATGCGTAACCGGGCGTCCGGCCGGCGGGGCATCAAGGCCCCCTGGATGAACAGGAACGCGCTCCTGGCAGGGGGGTTTATCCTGCTCTCGTTGGCCATTGTCTTTCTCACCGCTCGGCTGTTGTCGCCGTTTCTGAAGGCGTTGATCTGGGCTGTGGTCATCGCCATCCTGGTCTACCCGCTCTATCAGTTCGTGCTTAAGATTACCGGGCAGCGCAGGACCTTGTCCTCCACGCTGGTGACCGTCCTGATCGCGCTGTGCGGGTTGGGACCCGCCGTAGCGCTCTTGACCGCGCTGGTGCGGGAAAGCCGTACCGCCTACAGTGGGCTGGTCAATTTTGTGAAATCGGGCGGCCATAAAGTGATGATCAACCGTCTGGCCGGCCTGCCTGGCGAGCTGCTGCCGGAGGGTATGGGTAAGGTGGTGACGGAGCAGGTCGAACTGTGGAGCAAGGATACGAGTGCGGCTGTCTTGAACGCGGTGGCCGAATTCCTGGGGCGCATGCTCAACACCACGATCAGCAATCTTCCCATGCTGGTGATAAACCTCGTGATCATCTTCGTATCCGTGTTCTATTTCCTCAGGGACGGCGCCTCCTGGCTGCGAAAATTGAAAGAGGTGTTGCCTCTGGCGCCGCGGGTGCGGGACCTCGTTATCACACAGTTCACCGTCACCATCCGTGCGGTGATGCATGGGATGCTGTTCACGGCTGCGGTGCAGGCTACATTCCTGGCCCTAGGATTTTGGTTTTTTGGGGTGCCGCTGCCGGTCCTCTGCGGCGTGTTGGCATTTTTCCTCTCGTTGGTCCCGATGGTCGGTCCGGCCATTCTCTGGTTGCCGGTAAGCGTGTGGTATCTGTACACCGGGGAGACCGGGACCGGGGTTGGAGTTTTTCTGTACGGATTGCTGATCGTGTCCCCCATTGATACCTTTCTCAGGCCCATTATCATTGGGGAAAAGGCCAAGTTGCCCGTCTTGCTGTTGATCCTGGCTATCCTGGGTGGCTTGATGACCTACGGGCCCCTGGGGTTGTTCCTGGGTCCGGTGTTGGTCGCGGTCGGCCTGGCTGTGGCCAGAATTTACCGGGAGATGACGGCGACCAGACAGACCGCATAACCGGAATTTAAGCCGGCGTGGATCGAATCATCGTTGAACGCATTGACCATGTGACGGTCAACGTCACGGATGTCGAGCGGGCTAAAAAGTTTTACAGCAACCTTCTGGGCTTGCACGAGATTCCGCGCCCGGAGAGCTTTACGTTTCCTGGTGCTTGGTACCGTGTTGGCACGACCGACCTGCACTTGGTCGGCCACCGTCAAGCGGATTCCCCGGCCAGCAGGCATTTTGCCATCTGGACCACCGATGTGCAGGATGCCGCCCGGATCTTGGAAGCAGCTTCATATGAGGTCACGTGGGATCGCACGAAGATCCCGGGTGTCGACCGCTTCTTTACTTCCGACCCTGACGGAAATCGCATTGAGATCCAGGGCGCTGACGGCACTTGAAGTCCGCTGATCTCTGTTAGCATGGATGCCATGGCGTTGGTGAAGTCCAACCGTGTTCGTTCCCGGTTCGTATTTTCCGTGGCTCTTGTGGGTCTGGCTCTTTGCCTTAAGGGGGTGGACCCTGGTTTGGCTGCGGGAAAATTCCCGCGGACGCAAGGGTATGTCAGCGACTATGCGAATCTGCTGGACGCGCGCAGCCGGTCACAGCTCAATGGACTGCTGGAGCGGCTGGAACGCAAAACTAGCAGTGAGCTGGCGGTCGTCACTCTTCCGGACATTGGTGGGGAGGATCCCGAGGGCTACGCGGTCAAGCTCTTCGCCGACTGGGGGATAGGGAAGAAAGATAAAAACAACGGGGTGCTGATCCTGGTGGCGGTGAAGGAGCGCAAGATCCGGATCGAGGTGGGTTACGGGCTGGAGGGGGCGCTGCCGGACGGCCTGTGCGGGCAGATTATCCGGGAGCGGATGGAGCCGGCATTCAAGAAGCAACAGTTTGGGCAGGGCTTGATCGCGGGGACGCTGGCGGTGGCGACCATCATGGCCAAGGAGGCCGGCGTCAGCTTGGAAGATCTTGGGGGCCGGTCCGCTCCCATGCCTGTCCGGCGCCCGGCGAGTCGCGGGTCCATGCTGCTCCGGCTGCTGTTCTTTATTATCATGATCCCCATAATCATCCGTAATCCGTGGCTGCTGCTGCTGTTCATGGGCGGGATGGGGGGCCGCGGCGGGTGGTCAGGAGGAGGGTTTGGGGGCGGTTTTGGAGGATTTGGAGGGGGAATGTCCGGCGGCGGCGGTGGGGGTGGTGGTTGGTGATAAGGGCATCATGATGCGCATACAATGGAGGACTAGACGATGAGCATGACCCCGGAAAAACTGACCGACGAACTCCGTAAGATCTACGGGGATAATCTGACTGCAGTCTTGCTGTATGGCTCGGCGGCGGCAGGTGATTACACCAAGAAGTTTTCGGATTTTAACATACTGGTTGTGCTTCGCCAGATCACCGTGGAGGACCTCCGACGGGGCAGTAAAGTGGTACGCACCTGGGTCAAGGGCGGGAACCCACCGCCGTTGATGTTTACGGTCGATCGGCTCAAGCAATCGGCCGACATCTTTCCCATGGAGATATCCGACATCAAGGAATTTCATCGCGTGCTCCATGGCGAAAATCCTCTGGCTGAGATCGAGGTGTCCGTCAACAACCTCCGCCTGGAGTTGGAGCGGGAGCTGAAGGGCAAGCTGATCCAGTTGCGGGAGCGGTATTTCATGTGCGCGGGGGATAAGAAGGCTGTCCGGGAGCTCCTGGCTCGATCCTCGTCAACGTTTTTACTCCTGTTCCGGCACACCCTGCGCCTGGTCGGGGTGACGCCCCTGCCGGCCAAGCGGGATGCCGCTAAAATCCTGGCGCAGCACATCTCGTATGACGCAAGCATCTTCGACCATATCCGGACCCTGCGCGAAACGGGCAAACTGCCTGCTGACCTGAAGGCCGATGCCCTCTTTGAAGAATACCTGCCCTTTGTCGAGCACGTGGTGGATGCGGTGGATGCCTGGGTGCACGGCCAGCCGTTTCCTCAGGCTCCGGCTGAGGAACAGGCGTGAGGCGGGAGCGCCGAGATCGGTATGATAATGTCAAAGATTCTGAGCTACACTGGACCGGCCAGAGATAAGAGAGGAGGAACTGATTATGAAAAATAAAGGGTTATGGATCACGCTGGGCGTCGTGGTGCTCGTGGTGTGGATGATTGGCTCGTCCGGATGCGGCACGTACAACAGTTTGGTCACGCTCAACGAGTCGATCGACAGTTCGTGGGCGCAGGTTGAGAACGTGCTCAAGCGCCGGTACGATCTGATCCCCAATCTGGTCAATACGGTCAAAGGCTACGCGAAGCATGAGAAGGGTTTGCTGGAGAAGATCACCGCGCTGCGCAGCCAGTGGGGGAAAGCGACCACCCCGGGAGCCAGAATGCAGGCGGCCCAAGGACTGGAGGGCATGCTGTCGCGGCTCATGGTGGTGGTGGAGCGCTACCCTGACCTCAAGGCCAACCAGGGTTTCCTTAAGCTTCAAGACGAGCTGTCGGGGACCGAAAACCGCATCGCGGTGGAGCGCCGCCGGTACAACGAGGTCGTGCGGGCTTACAACATCACCGTGCGGAGGTTCCCCGCCCGGTTCTGGGCCTCCCTGTTCGGGTTTGAAAAGCGGGATGAGTATTTCCAGGTGGCCGAGGAAGAAAAGGCGGTTCCCAAAGTAGAATTTTAGCCGGCCGCCAACCCGCCGGGGCTCATGAGCGGACGTCATGAGGTTTAATGGCAAGCTCGCTCTCCCGGTGGTGCTACTATGGCGGGTTTGCGTGGCCTCTGCCGCTGAACATCCGGCACAATTTAAAGCCTGGGGGCCTGTCGCTGGAGCACAAGCCCCACTGCCCCCAGGCTGGAAAGAAGTCTCTCCCCAGGCCGACGACTTAAAAGCTCCGCCTGGTGGAATTCCGCCGGAGGCCAGGAGGCGGGGCTATCTTGTCTTTGCCCGCCATCCCCTGGATCTGATCTACCCCGGAAGCTTTCCCAGGGCTCAGGATCGAGGAGACCAAGTCAGCATCTCGGCGAGCCTGGATGAGTTCGAGCCATTCACCTTCGGGGTAAGGGCCTTACGGGACATGAAGAACGTGACGGTTCGTATGGAAGACCTAGCCGGGCCGGGAGGGGCCCGTCTTCCCTCAAGCCAGTTCGACATCCGCGTGGTCCGGCCCCTGCGATTCGTGGTCAGCCGGGAACGCAAGGAATATCTCCTCCAGCCCTTGATCCTCGAAAAGCGCCCCTCCGTCTCAATTCCGGCGGAGACAACTTTAGCCTTCTGGGTGACGGCCTATGTGCCTCCTGACACCCAGCCGGGAGCCTACAAGGGAACTCTCACGATTGGAGCCCAAGGCCTTAAGTCGGCAAGGATGACCATCCTTCTAGAAGTCCTCCCCCTCCGGCTCAAGACGCCGCCCCAGATGTACCTGATGTGGGGTCCCTACGAGCCGCTGAATGACGAGGCGATGTATCAAAAAATCAGCCAGGACCTGTGGGATCACGGCATGACCGCCTCATGGCCGGCCTGGACCGGAGAAGTGGGGAAGCGGGATGTGGCCAACAAAAACCGGAGGCTTCCCAAAGCGCATCTGGGCCCGATGAGGCAAGGGGCCAGGCACCGGGCGGACCTGTGGGGAAAAACAGAATTTGCAAAACATCCCCGTCCTTCAGTGGGTGCTCCTAACCTGCACTGGGTGATCCGGAACTGGGACACCCAAAAAGGTTGGGACGTCCAATGGCCGCTCAACGAGCACCTGGACTCCAATGTCTTGACCCTCATCCGCATGCTCGAGGAAGTGCGAAAAGAAAAGAGGCTTCCAGAGATCATGTACTACCTCTATGACGAAGCCGGGGCTCACCCGGATGCGTTTCCGTTTGCGGTGCACTATTTCCGGCTCTTGAAGGCCCGCTTTCCTCATCTCAAGACGTTCACTACCATCGGCGGGGGATTGGCCCTGGGAGTGGCGGAGATCGACCAGCTCGCTCCGGTGGTGGACGTGCTTAGCACCAACCGGATCTCTGAGCAGATCATCCGGGACATCCGTGACCGCGGCCGGGAGTTCCAGGTTTACAACGGCGGGACCATGGGCCAGGGCTCGCCGGTCAAGGACAGGTTCTTTTTCGGGTTCTACGCCTGGAAAACCACCGCCACCGGGGTTGGCCAATGGGTCTATCACTTCGACCGGATCAACGCGAGCCCCTTTCGACAAAATCACGGCTATAGCTACCCATCTCCTGAGGGATCAGTTCCCACCATCCACTGGGAGGCTGTGCGAGAGGGGGTGGACGACATGCGCTACCTCGTCACCTTATGGGACCTGATCCTTCAGGCTAGGGACTCCGGCCAGCCCGCGGCGAGGCGAGCGGCTGAGGCCGCTCTAGAAAAAACTGGCGCGATCGAAGACAAGATTTCTATTCCACGGGGTCAACTGGAACACCATGCCAAGGACGCGGCCCGGCTGTCGCCCCAAATACTGGATCAGTGGCGTGCCAGCCTGGCCGGGTCAATCCAAGACCTTCACACGGCCTTGGGACTGGGCATGGGCACGGTCGGGGAAGTCCGCTTCCCTCCGCGCCAGTTCGCATACACTGTAGACCGCGGGTCACTCAAGCCCAGCGACGTAGAATTGATCCCCCAAGGGGACTTTGAAAAGGGCCTTGGTTCCTGGGCGGTCCAGGCCTGGAACGGAAACGGTTCCGGAGGCCGGGACACCTCAGCCGCAAAACGTGGACAGTCGTCGGTCCGTATGACGAACGGCGCAGGCGCGGACGACGTCGTGGTCTGCGTCTGGTCCCAACCCGGCCTGAAGCTTAAGAAAAATCTTCGTTACCGCTTTTCAGCCTGGGTCAAAACGTTAGACGTGGTCGTTGGAGTGAAGTTGAGGGTCGTCATGCCTGGTGGCGGGGACAGTCTGGGCATCGCCGGAACCTCTGACTGGCGGGAGATTGCTTATGAATTCAGCCCAGAGACAGGAGAATCCCCAAAATATCTTGCGGTCTGGCTCCAGGGCCCTGGGACCGCTTGGGTTGACGACGTAAGCTTGCGGGAAGTCCTTTAACAATCTTACCTCGTCATTGTTGACAGCGATCAGGAGTCGGGAGGAGACTTAATCCCATGGCTGAAACGCTTAAAAATTTCATCGGAGGGCATTGGGTTTCTGCCCGTGGCTCAACGATCACCGAAATTCTCAACCCCGCCGATGGCCGCACCGTGGTCGCCCGGCGGCCTGATTCCACCAAAGAGGATGTGACCAGTGCGGTGGCGGCCGCTGCCCAAGCCTGGCCGGGATGGCGCGAGACACCCATGGTGCGCCGCTGCCGGATCCTGTTCCACTGCAAGGAGCTCCTGGAGCAGCAGCGTGAAAGCATCGCCAAAACGATCGTGGAGGAAAACGGCAAGACCTTCACGGAAGCGGAGGGCGAGGTGCGCCGGGGGATCGAGGTCGTGGAGTTCGCCGCCGGCATGCCCTCGCTCGCCAAAGGGGATTTCCTGGAAGATAACGCCTCGCGGGTGGATGGCTACATCTACCGCGAGCCGCTGGGGGTGGCCGTCGGCGCCTGTCCGTTCAACTTCCCCGTCATGATTCCCCTGTGGATGTTCCCCGTGGCGATCGCCTGCGGCAACACGTTCGTGCTCAAGCCCTCCGACAAGTGCCCGGTCACCGGAGCCCTCATCGCCGATATTTTCCATCAAGGAGGCCTCCCCCCAGGCGTGCTCAATGTGCTGCACGGCGGGGGCGAGACCTTCCAGGCGCTCATCGCCTCGCCGGAGGTCGCGGCGGTGTCGATCGTCGGCTCCACGCCCGCAGCCGAGAGTGTCTGGCAGGCGGCCACCCGCCAGGGCAAGCGCGTTCAGGCCCTCGGCGGGGCCAAAAACTATATCATCGTCATGCCGGACGCGGAGCCCAAGCAGACCATTCAGGCCATCATCAACTCGTCATACGGGTGCGCCGGCGAGCGGTGCATGGCGTCGAGCGCCCTGGTGCTGGTCGGGGCCGCCAGGGGCATGCTGGATGCCATCGCCAATGCGGCCCGGGAAACGAATGTCGGGGACGGAATGAAATCTACGACGCAGATGGGCCCCGTGATCAGCGCGGCTCACAAACGGCACGTGGAGGAGTATATCGCCATCGGCCAGCAGGAAGGCGCCCGGCTGGTCCTGGATGGCCGAGGCGTCCGCGTGGAAGGGTTGCCGGAGGGCAACTTCATCGGCCCGACCATCTTTGACCAGGTGAAGCCCACGATGCGCATCGCCCAGGAAGAGATCTTCGGGCCCGTGCTCTCCGTCATGTATGCCGACACGCTGGATGAAGCCATCAGCATAGCCAACACCAGTCAATTTGGAAACGCCGTGTCGATTTTCACCGCTTCCGGCGGGGCGGCGCGCAAGGTCCGCCACAACGCGGAGTGCGGCATGATCGGGATCAACGTCGGCGTTCCCGCCCCCATGGCGTTCTTCTCCTTCGGCGGGCGCAAGCGCAGCTTCTACGGGGACCTGCGCGCCCACGGCCCCGACAGCGTGGACTTCTATACCAGAAAGAAAGCGGTGATCGAACGCTGGTTCGGAGAGGAAGCGACCGGAAGCGTCTGGGCCAAGTGACAGACACCACCCGGCAGTACGACGAGTACCTGATCACCAGTATGGTGGCCGGGTTCGAGCCGATCGTTGTGGCCCGGGCGAAGGCCTGCACCTTCACCGGCCAGGACGGCAAGGAGTACCTTGATTGTTTCAGCGGGATCTCGGTGGCCAATGCGGGGCATGGCCATCCTCGAATCGTGGCCGCAGCCAGGGCGCAACTCGAGGAGCTCATTCACTGCGGCACCTACGCCTATTACAGCCCGACCGCGGGCGAGCTGGCCCAGAAGCTGGCGGAAATCACCCCGGGGAAGCTCAAGAAAAGTTTCTTTGCCAACAGCGGAGCCGAGGCCATTGAGGGCGCCATCCGGTTGGCCAAGCAGCACACGGGCCGCAAGGAGCTGGTCGCCCTCACGCACAGTTTCCACGGCCGGACGGCCGGGACCCTCTCGGTCAGCGGCAACCGGGACCGGAAGAAGGGGGCCGGCCCGTACCTCTC
>CAZPLZ010000047.1:0-19635 GCA_964587525.1 uncultured bacterium
CGGGGCCTCAGGGCATCTTTACATTTTTGCTAACGACAAACGGCAAGACGGGGGATAAGTGCGAGGGGGTGCCATGCGAGAATGCCCGGGCCAGCGCCTCGCTCTACATCGATGGGCTGATGTTGACCGCGGGTGAAGGGACCTACCTGTCTCCGGTCTTCGACAGTTTGAGTCCCAAGACGGTATGGAAATGGATGGGGTGGGACCTGAACATGAACACCGATAAAGACCCTGACGGTGATGTCATCACGCCGGTGCGGTTCAAATGGCGCACGGCCAACATGACCGCGGCATGGGGGGCGTCCGCCGTCGCTTCCGCCACGACGTTCGATGCTCTGTACACGCCGGCTAAAGTCGAAGAGGTTGGGCGTATGGACTTCACGATGACGGTTCAAGGCCAGTACTTCCAGTACCAGGCTGAGTTTTTCTCGTGGGACCAGAACATAGCCGATAATGGTTTCCCTCCCCCCGATTACCAGGAGCCGCCGCCAATACTGCCCACCTGGCACTCCTTGCCGACGAATCCAAACGACACCTACTGCCTCCGTTATGACATGCGATACGACGGCAGCCTCAGCCCAGAGGTCAGGCAGTTCACCGTCTGCTATGAACCTGACGCAGGGCGGTTCATCTCCAAGCCAATTCAACCAGCGGTAGGCCTCAGGAGGTGGACGCGGCTCACGTTTGGGAAAGATGACGGCAACGGTGCGGTGATCGCGGACGTGCTGTCGGCCGACGGGAGAACTGTCCTCCTGTCCAACGTCGCGAGTGGGGCTTCCCTGACCGGGATCGATCCCGGCCAGTATCCTGCTGTGAAAATTCAATTTACGCTAAAGAAAATCGGCAATCCTGCTGCGGCCCCGCGGGTAAAGTGGTTCAAGGTTGAATACGATCCCATGGAGGGTTGCCTGAGCTTGAATCACAATGCCATCAGGCTGTCCCGTGGTGAGCAGGTGGCCGTGAGGTTCTGCACGGGCCGGGAGGGCCTTGTGGAAGTTGAGGTCCACGACGCCGCCGGGCAGCTCGTGAAACGGCTTGTTCGCAGTGAACTGAAAGCTGGGGTGATCTACCAGGAATCCTGGAACGGCACAAGCGGCCAGGGGAGGCCGGTGGCGCCAGGAGTTTATTTCGTCACGGTGGTGACGCCTTCCGGCCGGCAGACGGCCCGCATTGCAGTTACGCGCTGACGTGTGCGGGGTGTTTTTCCTGTGCTGGATTGTGGGGAGCGCCCACGCCAGTGTGCAGGTGGACGCTCAAGAGGGGTTGTGGCGGGATAATTTCACCAACCTTTCCGGTCTGGCGATAAATCAGCAGGGAGCACGGTTCACCCCGTCCGGATACACGATCGATCAGGCCATCCAGATCTGGACCCAACCGTCCAGCACCGTCGGTCAGGATGAACTCTTTTCCTCATCGACGCAGCGTGACCCCACTGTCGTCATTGAGAATCCAGGGTCTCCCAGTGAATTTCTCACCCTGTGGAACCGGCGGTACGATCCCGGGGGGAGCCTTCAGATTGCCGAATTTTGCGATACAAGAGGAAGGTGTTCAGACCCGCCCTTTTCCACTCCACCAAACAGATGCCCAACTGATCAAAACTATTCCCTGAACGGGGTCGTGTCGGACACGGCGATCAGCAACGCCTATGGTGGTGCGTGCCGGGTTCCCGGGGTAGGATGGGACACCGCCTGCCCTTCCCCACCGCCTGCCTTTACGCTGGGCCCCGTGCAAGGGATTGAATGCACCTGTCTCGCGGACCTAGGGTTGGGGCTCGGCTGCTGCAGCACTCCCCCAGGATTGGGGACGGGATTCTGCGCGAGCTTTGGTAACTGGGGCGAAGTGGCATTAGTCGAGGATTTGGTCTGTGACGGACTCACACAAAACAATGCAATAAACCTTCCGTCTGGTGTTGTGATGTCTGGACTGTCGCTCTCGCAGTCCATAGGTCAGTTTTACCGGCAGAGGCTCCTCTACGGAGCTGACGAGCGGGGGATGGAAACCGGATACGGATACAGCGTCTCGTTCGTGGTTGCTGCCGCACTGAATTTCTCATCCACGTTACCTCCGGCTGCGCCGTCACTACACATTACTCACATGACGACCCCGTATTTGATGTTCCAATTGTATGAGACGGTCACGAATGCGGCGCACCTGTCTACAACCCTGTACGAGGGAGATTTCTTGACGAGTGGTTTTGTCAATAACTTTAACTTGATGACGCCGGTCACGCTCAATCTCACCCCCGGTCTCAACTCAACACAGGATGCGGAGTGGGATTTCCAGGTCTGGTCCCAGACTGATATCAAGGGAAGAGAAAATGGGCACCCGCACTGCACGATCATGGGGCCGGTCTGGGTGACCGCAGATCGGGGATCGTACTCGTCACCTGTGCTTGATACGCTTTCCAACGACACCCGGTGGGTGGACATTGGCTGGGACCTGGACCAGACGACCCATTTTATCCAAGGTACCAGCACCATTTTTTATATCGACAGTCCGGCCAGCGCGATTCCTCCGGGCAGTCCGCTCACCCCGGTTAAATTGTCCTATCAGATTGGTTACGATCAGACATCTTTTATGACGGTCTTCAATATCGAACACGGCGGGGAGGCGGCGGCGGGCCTGATCGGCATGAATATGGTGAACTTATCGTCCACGACGATTCGTGACACCGCCTGGCAGGAGGTGTCCGGCCGGTACTTTCAATGGACCGTGACCCTCTATGGCCGAGGTGCGGCGAAGGAGCTGGACAGCGACCTGGCTCCCGCCAATGGGATCAATGCTAATTCCGGCCAGCCGTACCCGGACTTCGTCCATTTCGGCGGATTCCGGCCGAGCGTGAACCGGATCAACGCGCGCTATTTTGCCTGCGCCGCCCGCGCCACCTCGCAGCGAATTGCGCCGGCGTCCGTGAAGCGCTGGATCACCGCCAACTATGTCACCGAGCTGCCTAGCCCTGGCGCCACGGTCAAGGTGGATGTGCTGGGCTCCGATGGACAGATCGCGGTGACTAAGGATGGTGTCAGCTTGGAGGATATACCCAGTGGTGCCCCGGACGTTCCAGGAGCCAAATCGGTGGCGCGGCTCGATCCGTACAAGTATCCGTCGCTCACGCTGCGGGTCGCACTGGAGAGCGATCCGGCGGATTGTGACAAGCGGCCGATTCTCAAAGCCTGGGAAGTGAGGTGGGAACCCATGGAGAGCGTCACCATGCTCAACTGCAACAGCATCCGGCCTCAGCTGGGCGAGATCTGCACGATCCAGGTGCGAGTGAAGAAGGCTGGCCGGGTCAAGGTGGCGGTGCACGATGCGGCTGGCCAGTCTGTCAATATCCTGTTGGACAAAGAAGTGCCTGCCGAGGCTCTGCTGCTCACCTGGGATGGCAGGAACGAGCACGGTGAACTGGTGGCGCCGGGTGTGTACTTCGTCGTGGTGCGGGTGCCTGGTGGGAGGCAGGTGAGGCGTCTGGCGGTCCTTAGGTGAGCCCGATAAGATTTATAAGGGACTTATGAGACTGTTCGAACTTGTTTCAAAATCCCGATTTGGCCTTACTCTGGTGGCCGTTGGTGCGTTCTGGTTGATGGCCCTGGCGGGCCTGGCCCAGGCGGTGTCGAACGGTACCCAGGCTGGGACCTTCCTGCTCATTGGGAGCGGCGCCCGCGCGACGGCGATGGGCGAAGCCTTCACGGGCCTGGCGGATGATATCACAGCCGCCTATTGGAACCCGGCCGGCCTGGTGCAGGTTCCCTCGCTGCAGACCTCGCTGTCCTACACCTCCTGGTTTGCGGACACGAGCTACAGCGTGGTCGCCATTGGGGGCCCGGTCGTGCCCGGCCATGTGCTCGCCGCTACGCTGTATTATTTCCACGTCCCTCGCATCCAAAACGTTCCGGACACGGTCGAGCCAGGGGTAGACCTGACCAATTATGCCTTGGGGCTCTCGTATGCGTACCGGCTGACGGGGCGTCTCAGTCTGGGCGCCGGCATCAAGCTGATGAGCCAGGACATCGTGCAGGCCGACCGGCCAGAATCTGCCGCCGCCGGGGCCATGGTGGACTTGGCTGTCCTGTACCGGCATAAGGATCCGGAAGTCTCCGTGGGCTTCATGCTGCAAAACATGGGTCCGAAACTCGAGTTCCGGGACGCCAAGAGCCCGGCTCCTTTTTGGGCCAAGCTCGGGGTGGCCTGGCGGGCCTACCGGGATGAAATGTTCAGCGTCATGGCGACCGCGGATGTCTCTCAGCCGGTGGACACTGGCTACAAGCTGGTCGTGCCTGAAGGCGGCATCGCAGAAATTTTCAAGATTTCGCTCAAACGTCCTTCTCAGAACCGGTACAACTACGGGATCGGAGCGGAATGTTGGATCGCCGATGTGCTGGCACTGCGCGCCGGAGGAACGTTCCGCGTCGGCAGCGACATCAGTTCGCCGACGGCCGGCGCGGGTTTAAGGTTCACCATCGATCCATTGGTGTACGCCGTGGATTATTCGTATGCTTTCTGGGGCGACCTGTCGCCCAACGTCTCCCGCGTCTCCGTGACCATCAGCCTTCGCCCCCAGCCACCCGCGCCTGAGGAGTGGTAGCCATCCGTGAATGTCAGCTCAGCATCTCTGATGCGGGCCGGTTGCCTTGCGGCCATGATCACCTTGGCCAACCCTCGGCTCGAGGCCAGGGAGAACCCCTGGGAGTTGCAAATCCAGCGTCCGATCATGCGCCTGACGGCCGTGCACGCCATGTACGGGAGGTTCTGGGCGGCGGGGGAGCGCGGTGCCTTCTACACGTCACCGAAAGGTAAGCTGTGGACCAAGCTAAAGCCGTTCACAGAGAAGAATTTGTACGGCGTGTCGTTTGTCGAGCCTGACATAGGTTGCGTGGTGGGGGAGGGAGGCTTGATTGCCACGACCGAGTCCAGTGGAGAGCAATGGACGGTCCAGCAAACCGGGGTTACGGTGGATTTGCGTGATGTCAGTTTCGGCAACCGGAACGTGGGCTGTGCGGTGGGACTCAAAGGGACACTCCTGATGACCTACGATGGCGGCAGGACTTGGCTTCAGAAAGACGCGGGGTACGGTGAATCCTTCTTTGGCGTGACCATGGTTTCGCCGCATGAGGCCTGGGTCGTAGGGGAGCGAGGCATGATCTTGCACACACAAAATGCGGGCCGGTCATGGTCTGCGGAGCGGCACCCTTCCGGCCGGTGGCTGTACGATGTTGCCTTCAACGAGGGGGTTGGCTGGGCGGTCGGCCAGAGCGGGTTCATCTTAAGGTACATGCTGAACAAATGGGAGGAGATTCCCCTGCCATCGGCGGCGTACACCCTGTACGGTGTGGGCGCGCAAAGTGACAGGTCCGTGTGCGTGGTCGGTGCTGGTGGCCAGGTGTGGAACACCGACGATGCGGGTATGTCCTGGCAGCGGCGCGAGTCTCAAACCAAAGAGGATCTGACCGCTATCGCCCTTAGCGGCAAGATGGGGTGGGTGGTTGGGGCTGAAAATGCGCTGTACGCCACCATTGACGGAGGTGATTCCTGGGCGGTGTACATGCTCGCAGTCCTGCCGTCGTACACGGATGGGCGGTTTACAGATTCCTCGGCTGGCTGGGTGGTGGGTCGTTACGGGTTGATCTTGAACACCCGTGACGGCGGCGAGACCTGGGGACAGCAGGATTCAGGGGCCAAACACCACCTGCTGGCGGTGTATCCGGTCTCGCGCAGGCTCTGTTACGCAGCGGGGGAACGCGTGATCCTCAAAACGGATAACGGCGGGCTCTCCTGGCGGCGGGTCTATAAAGCACCTCCCCCTTCTCTTGAGGAGATGGAAAAATCCGAAGCGGAGCGCAAACCGGAGCTGACATTCAACGGCCTTTATTTTTTCGACAAACGGCGCGGATGGGCGGTGGGTACGGGGGGGTGCATCATGTACACCGGCAGCGAAGGCGAGTACTGGAAGCGCCTGAGGACCGGGATCGAGCACACGTTGCACGCAGTTTGGTTCCTCTCGCCGGCTAAAGGATTTGTCACGGACGACGTGGGACAGTTGTATATGACCACCTCCGGCGGGCGTCGCTGGACAGCCAAGGTGATCGGCGGCGGCGGGGAGCCTCTCAGGTCGATATTTTTCCTTGATGCGGATCACGGGTGGATTGTGGGTGATGGAGGTGCGATTTTAAAAACCCAAGACGGGGGTGCGACCTGGAAAGAGATACGGTTGGGCGGCGCCATTGCGCTTCACGCCGTGTGGTTCGTGGATCCCATGACCGGTTGGCTGGCTGGCGAGCGCGGGTTGCTGATGAAAACCTGGGACGGCGGCAGCACCTGGGTGAGCGAAAAACCGCCTGTTCAGACGGATTACGTGGGCTTGTACTTTACCTCGCCTGAGCATGGCTGGGCCATCGGCCGCCGCGGGGTGATTCTGGGGTACCGCCGGTGAACCGCCTGCTCCTCACCGCTTCCTGTCTTGTGCTCCTCGCTGGCTGTCAGCCGTCAAGCGAGCTAAGGCCCGCCTTCGGGGGTATTCAACTGGCCACGCTCCCGCGTGCCGGCTGGAAGACGTTCCGGAACATCAGCCAGGTGCTCTGCATGGCCCGTCAGGGGCCGTCGCTGTGGATGGGCACACGCGGCGGCGGGCTGGTTCGTTATCACATTCCCACTGGCCGGTACATGGTGTATACCCAGAGCGACCACGTGGTGCATAACACCATTCATGATGTGGCCGTTGACCAGGACGGCGTCATCTGGTTTGCCACGCCGGTGGGGGTCGGGTCGTTTGACGGCCGTCGCTGGCGAGCCTTCACGACACACAACGGGCTGCCCAGTAATTTTACCCGTGCCGTGATGGTTGATGAGGGGAACGTGAAGTGGTGTGGCAGCGCCCAGGGCATCGCCAAGTATGACGGCAAGGCCTGGATCACGTATCAGACCGACCATGGCTGGCGAAACAACGACGTGCACTCGATGACACCCAGTGTCCAGGGGGTCTGGGTGGGGACCCTGGATGGCGTCAACGAATTTGACGGGACGCGCTGGAGGACTCGCATCGACAGAGACAACGTGCTCGGATCCGAGATCCGGTGCCTGTTTGCGGATCAGGATGACAACATCTGGCTCGGCACCGAGGAGGGCGTCTCCAGGTTTAACGGGCTGACATGGACGAATTACCCCCTGCCTTCGCGCTTCCACGGTCTTCCCGTCAACGCGGTCGCTGTGGACGACGCACGACGGGTCTGGGTCGGCACGGCACAGGGGCTGGCCGTGTTTGACGGCGTCCGCTGGGACTACTACTCGACCATCCACGGCCTGCCAGGCAATGATATTTACTCGCTGCTGCCCGAACCCCACGGTGGCATGTGGGTTGGGGGGCGGAAGGGTCTTTCGTTTTTCGACGGCGAGCGGTTTGAGACTCAACCGTTGTGGTCCGCCCTGCCAAACAATACCGTGCGCGCGATCGCCACCACTCCGGGCCGTGACTTGATCTACTGCGGGACTGACCAGGGTATCATGCGGTATCACGCCGGCAGATGGACCAGCCTCACCGCCGCGCAAGGATTGCCTGCGGAAAGTGTCAGCGCGGTCGCCATCGATCCCGCCGGTCATGTCTGGCTTGGGACGTCACAGGGCGCCATTGAGATGAGCGAGAGTGAGTGGGTTCAACGGAAAACCGATGCTGGCTGGGCTAATAACTACATTCATTGCTTGTGGATCGAGCCGAAGGGCCAGGTGTGGGCTGGCACCAACGCCGGGGTCAACGTGTACACGGAGGGTCGCTGGAAGACCTACCGGGAATCTGACGGTCTGGCCAGCGATACGGTGCTTGCGGTTGCCCAAGAGCCTGACACGGGGGCGATGTGGTTCGGCACGGATAAGGGTGTCACCCGGTGGGACCTCGTCACGGATCGCTGGGTTTCGTACGGCAAGGCCGATGGCCTGGCTTTTCCGATTGTGCGTGCGATCGGGTGTGACCGGAAAGGCCGGACCTGGTTTGGGACCCAGGGCGGCGGGATCACCCGCTTTGATGGCACCAGCTGGACCACATTCACACAGCGGGATGGGTTGGGTGGGGATTACATTACCGCCATCGCTGTGGACGAGGAAGGCCAGGTTTGGTCCACAACCTGGGGCGGGGGGATTTCAGTCTATGACGGCACCCAATGGATAAACTTCAAGGCGCCGCAGGGACTCGCCAGCAACTTCGTGTATCACGTTGGGATTGACCACCGGAACCGGAAATGGTTTGGGACCGACAGTGGTGTCAGTATCTTGGCCGATGTCAGGGTGCAGGCACAACCCACTCCGTCTACCTTGATATCGGGCCCTGAATTGGCTCCCGAAGCCGAGGTGGAACTTCCCCAAAAGCCAGCGAAAAAGCCCGCCGTCTTGTCAGCTCCGCCCCCCGCTGAACCGTCCGAGCCGCCCCCCCCTATTGAATCGCGACCCGCTGTGCCGCCTGTGCCTCCCAAGGCAGAAGATCAGCCTCCGGTTTTTTAAACGATGTCGCTGTTTGATTGGTTGATCGCGCGGACCGGGAAATACAAGTGGTTGTTCAAGGTGGAAGAGCTGCCACCGCCGCCTCCCCCGGCGACCCGATCCCCCGCCCTGTCAAGAAGGGCTCCCCCCCCGCCGCCGATTCCCAAGGAACCGCCCCTGTCGCCCCGCCGGCTGCTGATTGCCGCCGAGGCCTTCATGCTTTTGATCGCCTGCGTCTATGGACTCAGTGCCTGGCGGGAGTTGCTGGGGGGCTGGCCGTCGCGGGGACATGTAAGGCCGCCGCGTGTCATGCGATTTTCAAATATCATCGATCTCCAAGTGGGGCCGAAGCAAATCTGGGTGATCGGCACGGGGCACCTGACCCTCGCACGTACCGGTTCGGCGGAAGCCCCACTCGAGAATGTCATGCGGGCGCTTCCTTCACCCGTGGTGACCGCTGTCCAACCCGGGCAGGGAGGAACCTGGATCGGCACAACCCGGGGGCTGGTCTTTCACGATGGCGAGCGTGCACGCGCTGTGGATGGTCCTGAATCGCTGGCTTCCGCGCATGTGACGGCGCTGACGGTCCGCAAACGACTGTTGTTCAGCCGCGCGGAGCAACTGTGGGTGGGCACGGCTAAGCAGGGGCTCTTCCGGTACCAGAGCGGCACCTGGCGTCATTTCAAGGCGGAACTCCCCAGTCCCTATGTCACGGCCCTCGCATCTGCCGGTTCTCGTGGGGTGTGGGTTGGGTTGTTCGCAGGAGGATTGACACGGACCGACGGGGAGACGTGGGAACGTTTTCCGGAGCCAGCCGGGCTGAAAGGGAAAGCCGTTGTCCGGAAAGCTCTTCGGCTTTCCGATGATGAGGTGCTGGTTCATACCGATGCGGGCCTCTTTCGGGTCACAGCTCGCGTAGGGGAGAGGGCTTGGGGGGAGGAGATCAGGATTGCTGGACTCCCGGCCAAGGACGAGGTCCTCAAGCTGATTGCCGACGCGGAAAATGTATTTGCCTCAAACGCGAAGTCACGCGCGGGTTGGTGGGTTATGATTCTGACCAAATCTGGATTGGTTCAACGCCTGGATACGAAGACGGGGCGCACCGAGCCAATCGCCGGACTCCCGGCCGAGGAAGAGGCCAGGCCGGTCATGGCGCTGGCCGTGGAGAACCGCACGCTCTATTACGGTCAGGACAACGGGGTGTACCGGCTTTTCGATGGACAGGTCGTGCCACTCACGGACTGGGGAATCTTTATAGACCTGGCAGCGTATCGGCCACCATCAGCGGATAGCCCTCAGGAGTGGGACCATCCACGGTTTAAAACGCTCGCGGGAACACTGAGTCTCGTGGCTTTCCTCCTTGGAGCGGCCCTCTGGATCAGGAGCGTGCGATGGCGGCTGACCGGGTCGCAGCACGCGTGGCGGATTGGGCCGTTGCGGCTGTCGGCGGCAGGCTGCGCCATGTTGGGTGCGCTGTACCTCACCCAGCAGCTCGGCTGGGTCTCCACCGCGGTCAATGAAATCTTGTGGACCCCGGTGTTTGCCGTCTGCGGCGTTATGATCCTGCTGCACACCATTGGAATCATCCGGTACGAGTGGCGCTTAAGGCAGGACGCGTTCTGGATCGGTGTGGCTCTTTCGCTGTCCGCGGCCGGTGCGTGGCTCTGGTGGATCCAGGGCGCGCTCGTGCCTGCGTTGCTGACGTGCGCTGTCGGGGGGATGTTCTTCGGGCGCAGCCTCAAGGGGCTGCGGAGGGGAACGTGGAAACGGTTCCAGCTCACCTGGGGCATGGTGGTCTTGCTCCTGCAACTGGGGGCGCTGTTGCCGCCGCTCGTCTTCGCTGCTGTCACGTGGGGGACCGCAGCGTTTGGCATGATGCCGACCGCTCCACTCTTCGACTTCAGCAAGGCTGAGAAGTTGACCCAGCCGCCCAGAAAGTTTACGTGGTCGCAGGATGGCCTGTCAGCCGCTTACGTGAAGATGGCAGGACCCGCCTCGGCCGTTGCACTCGTGGATGCCAGCGTCAGTGACTGGAGTCCGAAGTACCTGCCGGTGCCGACCGCCGAAGTGTCACCCCGGTTTGCTCCCGATTCGAAGGCGCTGGTGTTCTGCTATCCCAGCAGAGGCAAGACACTGGTTACGATGTATTCGGTTGAGGGGGCCCGGCTCTGGCAAAAGCAACTTCCAGGTACTCCGGCGCCGGGCTGGCAGCCATGCTGGTTCAACGATGGCACATCCATGATCGTTCTTACATATGGCAGGACGGGTACGCACGTGTGGAAGTTGAACCGGACGGGAGGGGGTGCGGTCAAGCTGCTGACAGCTTCCCAGAGACTCGCCTGGCCCAGCCTTGCCCCGGACGATGGCAGCCTCGCCTGTGCGATTGCGGGAGAAGGCCCGCCGGGCTTGGCCAGCGTCTCCCTGTCCACGCGGCGGGTGGCGCCGGTGTACCCTGAAATGCACCAAACCGGGGCGCTGCTGACTCGCGTCACTGGACGCACCTTTGACCCGTCCGCTACCCCGGAGGGGAAGACGATCGTCGCCTTCATGAAAAATACCAGGGACAAAACGCGCCGCGCGCTGGCGCAGGTACGGGAGAGGATCCAGGGGTTGTTTGGGTTTTTCGGATGGCAGGCGCAGGTTCCCGAGTTGTGGATCAAACGGAAGAAACGAACACCACGGAAAACATCCCCGACTTTCCGCTGGGAGGACTATGACGTTGTCCGGGATGTGCTGTTGTCTCGTGACGGGAAGAGCCTGGTCTGCGTCGCCCATCGCGGCGACGGGACAGACCAGTTGCTGCACATGCTGGAGGGTGGCGGGCATTGCCGTGTTCTGCACCGTACACGTGGCCATCTGTTCGATGTGCGGTGGGCGCCGTTCAAAAATCGCCTGCTGGTGGTTGAAGAGACGTATTCTGCCCTGGCTCCGTTTCCGGTGAGGCGGCTGCTGCTAGTTTCTGGATTGCCGGAGGATGTGTACAGCGAAACGAGCCCTAAGCTGAAGCCGGTTGTCCCGTTCACCCACTGGGTGGCATCTCCTCAGTTTTCCCCGGATGGGCAGCGGGTGGTGTACGTGGCCCCGGATAAATTCTGGCGTCCGAGCCTGACGCCTTCGGAAAATTTCGGGCTGTTCGTGGTGGCGTTGGAGCCCGAGAAGCTGGGCGGCGTCCTGGGGGAAGACCTGCCCCCAGCCTTCGCCGAGGAAGAAAAGTAATTGCAGTAATCAAGGGGCGCGGGTCCTGCCCAAAGGTTACCCAAAGCCCGCGGTTGTTGTAGTTCGGGACATTTGTTAAGCTAAGTCTTGCTGTGGCGCAACCTGAGACACCGCCTGACGCTAAACCTAAGGCCAAAGGCCCCGCCCCCATGATGGTGCCCGTCTCTAAATTCCAGGAGTACCTGTATGTCAACCTGATTTTTTGGGGGTTTCTCGTCCTGCTGTGTATCGCGGTGTACATCGACTGCGCGGTGTCCGGCGTGGTGAAGTTCGGTGACAAGCCAGATGAGGTGATGTGGCAGGTGTTCAAGTTTATCCTGCTGGTCTTCGGACTGGGCTTCACGGCTGTGTCTATCTTTGACGCGCTGTACGACAAATTCGCCGGACCGGAAGACAGCGTCACCACGAAGTAACGTTCCCCCCTTCTTTTCCCTTCAGGTAACCTCCGGTGCCGCGCGGGCGGGGGAGCTGACCACCGCCCGCGGTACCGTGGCTACGCCCGCGTTCATGCCTTGTGCCACGCAGGGTACGGTCAAGGCGGTGGCCCATGAGGAACTGGAAGCGATGGGTTTTAGTCTCATCATGGCGAACACCTATTATTTGGTTGTTCGTCCCGGCCTTGAAGTCATCCGTTGTCAGGGTGGATTGCATCGATTTATGAGCTGGCCGAAATTGATCGCCACCGACAGCGGAGGATTCCAGGTCATGAGCCTGGCACGGTTCCGCACCGTGACTGACCGGGGCGTGGTCTTCCGTGCCCCCGTCGATGGCCAGGAGCATGAATTCACGCCCGAAAGTGTCATGGCCTGCCAGGAGACCTTCGGTTCCGATCTGGCGATGTGTCTGGATGAATGCCCGCCGGCGGGTTGCTCGCGGGAAGCCGCCGAACGTGCGGTACGCCTGACCACGGAATGGGCACGGAGGGCGCTTGCCGCCCGGAGGCAGGGAGTTGGCTCGCTCTTTGGCATTGTGCAAGGGGCGTTCGACCAGGATTTGCGCCGCCGCAGCGTTGAAGAAATTACCGCGCTCGATTTCGATGGGTTTGCGGTCGGTGGGCTCTCAGTTGGAGAAACCAAGCCGGTTACACTGGAAACGCTTGCGTTCACGGTTCCGTTGTTGCCTTTCGGGAAGCCGCGGTATTTGATGGGGGTGGGGGAGCCTGGTGACGTGCTGGAAGCTATTGGAGTTGGCGTGGATCTGTTTGACTGCGTGTTTCCCACACGAGTGGCGCGCAACGGCCTGGCCTTGACCAGCCTGGGGCGGGTCTCGATTCGCAATGCGCCGGTCGCGGGAAAGGACGGACCGCTGGATGAGGCTTGCAACTGCCCAGCTTGCCGCCGGTACAGCCAGGCGTACCTCCGCCATTTGATTCGTGCGAAGGAAATTACGGGCTTTCGCTTGCTCTCACTACATAACCTCACGTTTATGCGGGGTCTGATGGAAGAGGCACGTGTGGCGATCCTGGCTGGATCCTTCGAAGCCTTTCAACGCGAACGGCTGGCGGTGTGGCGCTCCGCGCCGGCTGCAGGATGCTGAAAAAGCCACGTCGCGGGTCCTGTCCGGTGCCTCAATCTGGTAGGATCACCCCCCTCTCCCTTATCCCTCTCCCCCCTTTGGGGGGAGAGGGTAGGGTGAGGGGGGCCATTCTTCATGTTGCCGTGCTGCTGTGTGCGGCTGTAGCTTCTGCATCGGGAACCGCCGGTCCTAATTTGATCCCCAATCCGTCGTTCGAAAGGGGGAAGACATATGACGCCACCAACCCGCCTGGCTGGGTCTGGTGGAGCGAGCCCGGTGGGGGCGGCAAATACATGTGGGACAACACGGCGGGCCGGAAGTTTTTGAACCGGAGGAGCCAGCATGCCCTTAAGGTTGAAGATTCGGGCGGGCGGGCCGGATGGAAGACGGCGGGGAGAATTCCGGTCAGCGACGACAAGGAATATCTGTTGACAGGATTTGTCTCAACCAGCCGTGCGGCAGGGGAGGCCCGGTTTAGCTTGGCGTTCTCCGGAACCGAAGGCTTGCTGAGCGAAGTGTTCACGCCGGCGGTCACCAACAGCACTGGCGTCGGAGTCGGGGATTGGGTGGCAGTTTCGGCGTTGGCCAGGCCGCCCGAAGGTGCCACCCATGTCCAGGTTTTCTGCCGGGGCGACCATCTCCTCGGCACCGCCTGGTTCGAGGATGTCTCGCTGTTGGAATTGGATACACCACAACCCGGCATAGAGGAGATCAAGGGGCAAGCGTTGGCCGCTCTCCTTACCCAGAGAGGAGAGGGGGATGAGGTGGAGGAGTTTGTGAAGGCGTTCCGGTTGCTCGAATCCGCTGTGACAGGAACCGTGACTGGGCTGCGCAGAACAGGTCACTTCTGGCAGACGGCCGAAGTGGCTCGCTTGCGGGCGCGCATGTGGCTGGGGATCGGGAGGCAGGATCTGTTGGCCGGGTGGTCCCGGCGTGGCTGGGAGCATCTCAGGCTGGCGGCTGCCGGGCTCAAGCGTGCGGTTAAGCTTGCTAAGGAAGGAGCCTTAAGGAAAGACCCCCTCCCCCCTAAAGGGGAGAGGGGATTTAAGGGAGCGGGAGGTGACGGCGTGGTATTTCCGATGGGCGTGACCCTCCCTCTACGGCATCCCGTTGACCCAAAGGATCTGGAACGCCGGTTCGCCGCCCTGGCTCGATTTGGCCTGACCGATGTTTCCCTGGATTTTCCGTGGGGATTGTGGGAGCCAGAGGAGGGGAGGTATGACTTCACCCTGATCGATGCCGTTCTGAGCGCAGCAGCGCGGCACGGCGTGCGTCTCTTTCCCGTCAGCGGGCCTAAGTATTCCCAGATCGGTGGCAAGATTCCTGGCGCCAAAACCTCCCTCATGGGGTACACCACCTGGTACCTGGACCGCTATCCTGGCTCCGCACTGACAAGCGCGTCAGGTGAGACTGTCCATGGCTGCGACGGACTGTTCTGGGAATTCGCCTTCCTCCATCCCAAGCGGCTGAACGTCATGCCTGAATACCTCAAGGCGTGGGAAGCCAGCCTCACCGCTCTGGTAAGCCACGTGCGTGGCCACCCTGCCTTGGGTGGGTGGCTGCTTTCCACCAGGCCACGGTTGGGTAGTGGCCCCGATCCACTCAGGCAGCTCGCGCTCCCCGGGTTGCTTGGCCATAACCCGGTCTATGTTGAAGCCTTCCGGGGCTGGCTCAAGGACCGATACGGGTCGCCCACCAGGTTGAAAGATGCCTGGGGATCTGAGGCGCCTTCATCGTTCGACCGCGCCGAACCTCCGGGCGCGGACCGGATCATCACCTCGAAGCACGATCCGTCCCAACGCTATGCCGGTTCGCAACGGCGGATCGCTGACTGGCTTCTGTTCAGGGCCCAGGCGCTGGCGGAAGGGCAGGCTTGGCAGGGTGAGGTGATCGAGAGACTGGCGCCTCACGTGGTGACCGCCCCGCTGCTTTCCGAGTTCAGCATTGCGGGCCCGTTGGACCCGGATGGCCTGGCGCCTGACCTGATGGGCAAGGCTGGCCGGGGCCCGGTGGCCATATCCTTGACGGCGGACGCCATACCTTTTCCTCTTCTCACCCACGCGCAGGATGTGGCTCTGACCCTGGCCCGGGCCACCGGACCTGCCCGGCCACTCTGGCTGACCGATTACGCCTTCCGGTATACCGGGTTATTTGGCGGGAGTGCCCGCCAGGCCCTGCTGGCCGTGCCATACGTCGCGCCCTATACATTAAGCGCGGTCCTCTCAGGTGCGCGCGGGTTCTTCTTCAAGGGATGGGCTGGCCATCCCGGTCAGGCCTCGCTTGCATACCCCGGCCGGCGGGGTGCAGCCGCGGTGGCACTGTCCGACGAGGGGATCGAGGTGGCGAAGGTCGCCTGTCTGATCAAGACCATCGGCCCCTGGCTGGCCGGCGCGGAGCTGGCGGCACCTCGGTACGGCTTGCTGGTGTCGTGGCCCACGCTCCTATTTGAAGACCCTGATGGCCATCATCCGCTGGCTCTGCTCAACGCCTTGGCACTGGCCGGTATTCATGATGCAGCTTTGGTGACGGAGCGGCACCTGCTTCAAGACTTTCCTTTGCCGTATGACGTGCTCTTTGCTCCTTTTGTGACACGTCTTACCCCTGCTGCGGTGAAGGCGCTGCGCACCTATGTGGAGCAGGGCGGCCTGCTCATCTCCGATACGTACCTGGCATCTGTTCGTGAAGATGGAACCCCGCAGCAGCCGCTGGGCGGAAGGCTGGATGAGGTGTTCGGGGTCACGCTGGAACTCTCCGGTACCAGGTATAGCGACGAACGGACGATCGGCGCGCTTCCGACGGAGGCCTTCAAAGAACGGCAGCCGCCGATGCCCATCAGCCTGAGCCTGTACGCGGGCAGCTACCGGGTCAGGCCAGGCACGAACACGTATGTCCTGGCGAACTATGCGGGGGGCGAGCCAGGGGAGGAGGTGCCCGCCATCGCGGTGCACCCATATGGGAAGGGCCGGGCGGTGTTGATCCCGCGCCTTCGGCTTTGGCCTGGCCACCTGAAGCGGCTGATCAAGACACCCATCACGAAGCCCGAACTCAGGGCGCTGAAATTTGGAAGATCTTCAATGGACTCCAACGGTGTCTTTGTGGCGCTCACCCTGCGAAGCCTTCTGGAACACTTGCACGTGCTGCCTCGAGCGAGGCTTATCCGGGCGCCGGTATCTTCTGAGTATCTCGCTCAACAGGCGCGCTGGGCGGCCGCCGCTGGTCTCTCAGCAAAGGAAATTGAGCGCTCGGAGGCCATTGTGCGGGCGACCCAGACCGGCCTGCCATTTTTGCGCCGGGAGGAGATGGAGTCTCTCAAGAAGGACTTCCACGTGGATCTCGACGCCTTCGCTCCGGTACGGGTGAGTGTCCTTCAGGGAGCGGCGGGCGGCATGCTGGTGGCGGTGATCAACGTGGGAAGCTTCGGACGGGATGGCTTGCTGGAAATTCCGCCCTCGTCGACCGCGGTGGATCTCTCAACGGGTGAAGGGTTTCCGGTGAGGGGGACCCAAGTGAAGCTTCCCCTGGCGCCATATCAGGCCCGGTTGCTGGCCCTGTTCTGATTCGGTTAGAGTAATCCATCGTTCTGATCAAGGAGGTGTACGGTGAGTAAACACATTTCATTCCTTGCGATTGCTCAAACTCTTCTCGTGAGCGCCAGTCAGGCACTGGCGGCTGCGCCGGATGCGTATGGCGCCGCGCAGCCGGTTAAGGAGGAACCTTCAGGCTCGGCCATGCTCGTCTCCCTGTTCCCGTTTCTGCTGATCTTCGTGATTTTCTACTTCCTGATCATCGCCCCGCAGCGCAAGCAGCAGAAGGAAACGACAAAGATGCTCGCCGCCCTGAAGAAGGGCGACCGGGTGGTCTCGAGTGGCGGGATGCACGGCACCATCACGGATTTCAAGGAGGTTGAGAAAATTGTCGTGATGGAGGTCGCCCCTAATGTCCGGGTCAGCGTCAATCGCAGCGCAGTTGCTTCTGTCAAACGCGAAGCGCAACCTCAGATCACTGCGAAATAACAACGCCTACGTTCAGCCTATGACTCTTCCAGGGTGCCCTCTCTCCCTTTCCCTCTCCCCCACTTTGTGGGGGAGAGGGGAGGGTGAGGGGGATGGTGAGCGACTGCAAGGAGTCGAACCGTGATCGCGCGATACCGGGACATCATTCTGGCCGCCGTGGCGGGGCTCACCCTCCTGGCGGTGTGGGTCGTCATGCCGCTGGACAAGAAACTGAAGCTCGGGTTGGACCTGCAGGGGGGCATGCACTTGGTGCTGGCGGTGGAGAGAGACAAAATTCCTGAGGGCACGACGGTCACGGATGCGGTGGACCGTGCGATCGAGATCATCCGCAACCGCGTGGATGCTCTGGGTGTTGCGGAGCCGTCAATTCAGAGTCAGGGGGAGAGCTGGATCATCATTCAACTGCCGGGCATCAAGGATCCCCAGAGAGCCATTGACTTGATCGGCCAAACCGCCCTGCTGGAGTTCAAGCTTGTCAGCGAACAGCCGCCCGACGAATATTTTGACGAGGACGGAGAAGTGATAGAAGAAAAACTCCCTCCCGAACTTGAGGTGCTTCCCGGCCGGGATGGAATGACCACGTACCTGCTGGAGCGTGAGCAGTTGATGACGGGCGCTTCGTTGGCCAACGCCTCGACGGGGCTCGATGACCTGGGACAACCGGCGGTCAACTTTGAGATGACCAAAGAGGGGGGCCGGGAATTTGGCAAACTGACGGGAAAGCATGTGAACCGTAACCTGGCGCTTATCCTGGATGGCAAGGTGATCTCGGCTCCCACGATCCGCCAGCGCATCGGCGGGGGGAGCGGGCAGATTACAGGCCGTTTCACCTGGGATGAAGCGCGCAATCTAGCCCTGGTCTTGCGTGCCGGTGCTCTTCCGGCGCCGGTGAAGATCGTGAACAAGGAGGTGGTCGGACCGTCGTTGGGGAAGGATTCCATCGAGCGCGGCAAAGCGGCAGCCCTGGCCGGCACCACGTTGGTGCTGTTGTTCATGGCGATCTACTATCGCGGCTCAGGGTTGATCGCCGACATGGCACTCATCCTGAACTTTCTGTACCTCCTCGCCGTGATGGTGGGCTTGAATGCCACGCTCACGCTGCCGGGTATCGCGGGAATGGTGCTGACCATGGGCATGTCCGTGGACGGAAATGTGCTGATCTTCGAGCGGATACGGGAAGAACTGCGCGCGGGGAAAACCGTTCACACGGCGATTGACAGCGGGTACCAGCGGGCGCTGCTGACCATCATTGATTCGCGCGTGGTGATCCTTATCATGGCGGCCATTCTGTACTATTTCGGCAGCGGCCCCATTCGTGGGTTCGCCGTCACGCTCTTCTGGGGGCTGGCCATCAGCCTGTTCACCGTGGTTGTGATTACCAGGGCTGTCTTTGAGATGCGCAAGCAGTACGTGTCGCTGAGTATTTGAGATGTTTGAGCTGCTGGCCTGGAAAGAGGCAACGTGGGATTTCGTAGGGCGGCGGCGCACCGCCTTTGTGTTTTCCGCAGTCCTCTGCACGGTGGGCCTCCTAGCGGTCGTGCAGCTTGTGCGCGGCCGTGCGCCCATGGGCGTAGATTTCACCGGTGGCCTTTCCATGAATGTGGCACTCGAGGAGTATGTCGATCTTGATAGGATCCGTGGCGCGTTTGGGGCAGGTGGAATCAAGGAGGTACAGATTCAGGAGATCGGTACACCGGCCACCGGGCAGCGGCTGTTGATCAAGCTGCGCGGGGTGGGGCAGGAAGCGACCGTCAGAGATGTCCTGCAAGGGCTTGTAGCTGGGAAGCTCGTGACGATTGAGGGTGTTCAGGAAGTGGGACCGGCGGTGGGGAAGCAGTTGCAAAGGCAGGCAGCCTGGGCGGTTTTCTGGGCCATCATTCTGATCACCATCTATATCTGGATCAGGTTTGAGTACCGGTTCGGCATCGCCGCGGCGGTCACCACGACGCATGATGTGCTGGCGGTGCTGGGAATCATGTGGTTGCTGCAAAAAGACTTCAACTTGCTGACCGTGACCGCCCTGCTGACCCTGGCGGGGTATTCGCTGACCGACACCGTGGTGGTCTTTGACCGGATCCGGGAGAACCTTCGCCTGCGCAGCCGGGAAACCTATGAGCATGCCATCAACATCAGCATCAATGAAGTGCTAAGCCGCACCGTGGTCACGACCGTCACCACGTCCATGCCGCTCATCGCCTTGCTCCTCTACGGCAGCCAAGTGACGCGTGATTTCTCCCTGGCGCTGATTATCGGGATCATCGTGGGAACATTTTCCTCGTGGTTCGTGGCCAGCCCCATCCTGGTGGAGTGGGATCAGTACAAGCGGCGGAGAGCCGCCGAGGCCGCCGTCAGTCACCTTCGCCGCTGACCACTGGGTGTCCCTCTTCCTGTCTACGGCCGGTGCCACTCCCTCTCCCTTTCCCTCTCCCCC
>CAZPLZ010000048.1:0-19511 GCA_964587525.1 uncultured bacterium
TCTGGAGGAGAGGGGGATCCACTGTACGAGGAAGCGGTCAACCTCGTGGTGCGCACGGGGGAAGCCTCGGTCTCTATGCTCCAGCGCCGTCTCGCAATCGGGTTTGCGCGGGCGGGCCGGCTGGTGGATCTCATGGAACTCCGAGGCGTGATCGGGCCGAAACAGGGCAGCAAACCAAGAGAAATTGTGGTGAACCGTGAAGGGACGGGGGAAGTGGCAGGGTGAGGGGAGACGGTCTAGCTGTGATGGTGGCTGTGGTGTTGTGTGCCGCTCCGGTCACCTCATCCGAAACCGAGGGCCTTCCGAGGACCGCCGAGGAAGTCATGGATCTCGCCGAGGCTGCTGAGGAGGCCATGAGAGAC
This sequence comes from uncultured bacterium, assembly GCA_964587525.1. Taxonomy (GTDB): domain Bacteria; phylum Oederibacteriota; class CAKKQC01; order CAKKQC01; family CAKKQC01; genus CAZPLZ01. The sequence continues at coordinate 363 of CAZPLZ010000048.1, forward strand.
GTTAAACTTAAATTCACTCAAGTCACTCAATTGAAAGTCACGGCTGAAACGCAGGAGATGAACGGTGAGTTGACCCTCTTGAAATCGCCTGAGCGTTTCAAGGTGCAATTCACTTCACCGACGACCCATCTTTTCCACTATGACGGTTCTCGCTTGGTCCTATTTTTCCCTGAGACTGGTCAGGCATTCCGCCAAGAGGCCACATTGGAGGACTTGACTGGTCTTTTGGGGATCAACCCTGCTGCTTCTGTGAAAATTTTCCGTGAGGGTTATCGTATCTCTTTGCTTGGGTGTTTCGATCAAAGTTGCCGCCTTTCATTTGAGCGGACTACTCCGCCAGAGCTTATCTGGAATGTTCAGGTCAGCGCGACGACCTGGTATTTGGAGGAGGCTTCATTTGAGAACGATGAAATAAAAGTAATCTTGAGATTTTACGATTATCAGGTCAACCGTGGGCTCAGTGCCACATCGCTCTTCCTCAAGCTACCGGAAGATACAACGATGTACGAGGGTCTTCCACAATTCTTCAACCATGGAGTGGCACCATGACCTCGCGGACTCACCCCCCTCACCCTACCCTCTCCCCCCAGAGGGGGGAGAGGGAAAGGGAGAGGGGGTGGCACCGGCCATGACCGAAACGCATCAGCCGGCCCCGTCGCTGGTGGAATTGGGCCAGCGGCTGAGTGAAGAGCGCGTGCGACGCGGCTGGACGCTGCAGCAAGTGGTGGATCGCTCCAGAATTCCCCTGGGACATCTGATCGCAATCGAGGCTGGCAATTATTCGTCCATCCCGGCTGAGGTGTACATGCGCGGGTTCGTTCGCAGCTACGCGAAATTGCTGGATCTGGATGAGGAGACTATGTTGCAGGCGCTGGATAAGGCGGGCATCCTTTCGGCGGCGACGACTGTGAGGATGGCACCCAGGGGGCTTGCCGTGAAGGTTGTCGCCCGGACGAAGACGCCGTGGGGCTGGTTGCAGCTCGCACCCCGGTACTGGTTCATGGTGGGGGCCGTGGTGCTCGGCGGGGTGCTGGTGGGATTGGGTATTAGGGGGATTACCAGTCTGATGCGAAAGGTGGAGAGCCGGCCGATTCCACCCTCGCCGTTTCAGGGAGCACCAGCTCCCAGCCGGCCCCTGAAAAGCTGGCCCGGTACGGGAGCCGCGCTGGTGCTTTCCCCGATTGTGGTGAGTGTCACGGCGTATGAAGGCTGTTGGATCGAGTTCCAAGTTGACGATCGTCGTGCAGGGGAAACCACCATACAAGCGGGCGAGTCCCGGGTGTGGTCAGGTTCTTCCCGCGTACGGTTGTTGCTTGGCAACGCGGGAGGCGTCAAGGTGTCCGGGCCGAAGGGGCCAGTGTCTCTGCCGGATAAACCGGGACGCGTGGTGCACCTGCTGTTTAACCCGTATGGAGTGACGAGGCTTAAAGTTCCTGAAGCACAACTGGCGTCGCTACGTGAAGTGCAAATCAGCTCAACACAAATCAGGACACCACAAGCTAGCTCAACGCAGATGAGCCCACTGAAGTCTAGTTCAACAGCCACTTCTCCATAACGTTTCGAGTTTCACGTTTGCTATAGTAAGACTCCCGTGACTACCAAATTAAAGGCCGCGCCGGAATTTGTAAGGGGAACTTCCCGGGTACGCAAGGTGGCGTCCCAGGAGAGTGATGTGGTCAAAGTTCTGCGCGAGCGCCTCGAGCTGTTGCAACAGATCACCCATACAATCTGGGGAACGCTGGAACTGGACGCCGTGCTCATGCACATTATGGAAGTTGTGAGCCAGGTCACCAACGCCAATGCGGTCTTGCTCTACCTGCTGGACCAGGAACGAGGGGATTTGATCCTGCGCGCATCATCTCGTCCGCATCCTAATCTTATCGGGGTCGTGCGCCTCAAGCTTGGCGAGGGGATCACCGGCTGGGCTGCGCAACACAAGGAGCCAGTGGCCATTGCGAGCAATGCCCGAGAAGACCCTCGGTTCAAATATATCAGGGAGCTGCCTGAAGACCGCTGCGAAGCGTTTCTGGCTGTTCCCATCATACGCCGGGGGAAGCTGATCGGTGTCGTGAACGCGCATCATTCACGACCCCACCAGCATCACCGTGAGACCATTGACCTCGTTTCGGCTATCGCCCAGCAAGTTGGGGGGGCGATTGAAAACGCCCTGCTGTACGAAGAGACACACAAGCGCGCCCAGCAACTGGACATGCTGTCCAAAGTGAGCGGCGTCATGGTATCCAGCAAATATCTTGATGAGATCCTTCAGCTCATAGTTTCCATGACCGCCAATCAGATGCATTCCAAGGTGTGCTCGCTCATGTTGCTAAACGAAGAACGAGGAGAATTGATCATCGGCGCTACGCAGAGCCTCAGCGATGAGTACCGTAACAAACCTCCGTTAAAGGTGGGGCAAAGCCTCAGCGGGCTGGTGGTACGGGATCGCAAGCCACTGGTGGTGCTGGATGTCCAAGGGGATGGGCGATATGCGTACCCGGATGTGGCGAAGCGGGAGGGTCTGCGGTCGCTACTCTGTGTGCCCATGATGGTGCATGAACGGATCCTCGGGGTGATTCATCTCTATACGACCGAGTTCCACGACTTCACTCGGGACGAAATACAACTGCTGCAGACCATCGCCAATCAGGCGGCGGCAGCGATTCAGAACACTCGCCTGCTCTCTGAAACGCTGCAAATGCGCGAGGCGCTTGAGTCGCGCAAGCTCATCGAGCGTGCCAAGGGGATTCTGCAAAATGAGCTGGGGCTGGCGGAGGAGAAGGCATTTCGATTGATCCAGAAGAAAAGCATGGACTCATGTAAACCGATGAAAGAGATCGCCGAAGCCATTATCTTAAGCTCCGAGATGCGCCAAGGGAAAGATCACCGCAAAGCCAAGACTTGATATAATTTGCTCATGGGGGCGAAAAGGGTTCGACGGGGTCGTTGAAACTGAAGGCGCAAGCCGAGGTCCACTCAACCTCGTTAATCAGGGTGGAGAAAACCAAAAAGCTGACTTACCGTTAGCTTTCGCCGCCGCTTAACAGCACGGCGACGTCTCGTCTGAACCTGAGCCTGCAGGCCAGACAGGCGTCATCCAACAGGCTAGACCCTTGCGGTAGGCACCGTGCGCGAGGGGTGAAGAGCACCATCGGGGCTAGCGCCTGTCCCTCCGGCCCGGGGGACCAGGGCGGGGGCGAATCACCAATCCTGGGCTAAGCTTGTAGCGGCGTTCAGTAGAAACACTTCCGGACACCGGTTCGATTCCGGTCGCCTCCATAAATTTATATTTAGCAAAGTCGCCAGCGTGACGGAGCAGTAACCAGGGGTGTCAGTTCCCTTGTGCCCTTTTACGAGACTGTGTTAGGCTAAAAGACGGTTTAGACCAGGCCCGATGGCACTATTCAAGTCTGACGCGGAAAAGAGAAAAGAGTACCTCGCCGAGGCGATGAAACTTGCCGACAAAGGGGAGGGTGGGAAGGCCCTCGCCGAGTTGGAGAAAGCCAGAAAGCTGGATGAACGCGACATCCAGGTGTGGATGCATTTCGGGCATGTCCATCTCGCGTTGGGTAATATCCAAGATGCCATCAAAAGTTTCAAGAAAGCCTGTGAAATTGACCCCAATAATCTTGACGCTCTGAACAACGCCGGCCTCGCGTACGCGAAGGGCGAGCAATACAACGCCGCCATCTGGGCGTTCAACGGCGCCATCGCCAAGCATTCCAAGGCGGCGATCCTGTACAACAATCTGGGCAACGTGTATTTCGATAAAGGCTTGTATTACGAGGCGACGCAGGAATTCAGAAAAGCGATCGAGCTGGATCCGAGTTACGCGGACAGTTACCACCATCTTGGCATCGCTGGCCAGGCCGATGCCAGTGACGAGGGCGCTGTGGAAAGGTTCGAGGAGGCGATGAAGAAGGGCCTGAACAAGGCCAAGGCCTACCACGACTTGGGTGTCACCCAGATGCACCAGAACATGTACGACAAGGCTTCAGTTTCTTTCCAGGAGGCGGTGAAGATCGATCCCAAATACAACAGTGCCTATAGCTATCTTGCGGAGATCTATGAAGAGAAGGGGCAGTTGGAGCAGGCCTATCAGGCTCTTTCGAAAGTTGTCGAGCTGAATCCAAAGAGTGCCAAGGCGCTCAACCGGTTGGGGATTTTTTTCCATAAGAACAATAAGGAGAAGGAGGCTGTTGAGGCGTTCCGGAAGGCGATCCAGATTGACCCCAGCTACGTCAACGCTCACTTCCGCGCGGGGCAGGTGTTTGAGCAGAGGGGACACGCCGAACGGGCTATCAAAGAGTATGAGACGCATATCCTCATCCACGAGAGTGGGTGGATGGTGGAGGATGCGAAGATCAGGGTGGAGCGTTTGAAGGCCGCCTCAGGCGCGGTCAGTCAAAAAGGGTAGACCGGTGGCGATTCAAACGAAGCCGATCGAAGCCGTCCTGGTTGATGAGGGAGTCCTCACCAAGGAACAACTCGAGACCGTCCAGAAGGACATGCAGGAGAAAGGCGGGTCGCTGGGGGCGGCTGCGGCACGTCTGGGATTCTGCTCCGACGAGGCTGTCGCGAAACTCATCGCCTCGCATCGCGGGACGAAATACGTGAACGTGACCTCCAATATTACCAACTTCAAACCTGAGGTTTGGGAACAGCTCGTCAAGCTGGTTCCGCCTGAGCTTGCGAACAAGTATAAAGTGGTTCCCTACGGCAAGAGGTTCGATAAATATACGTTTGCCGTTGTGGATCCGCGTGAGCCCTCCCTGATCCGGTTTCCCGATGAGTTCGTACGGTTCTTGCCTGGGCGGAAAGGCGAGGTGGAGTTCGTGGTGAGCGAGGAGACCATGATCCAGGCTGCCCTGGAGGAGTATTTCCCCCTAACGAAGAAAACTTCAATAGGTTCCGCTGGCCAGGCCTCAACTCAGGGCGCTTCTGACTCCCTCTTGCTGGATGAGGGGCAAGATGGAGGGCCTGACGTTGGCGAAGTCGAGGTCGTCGGTGATGCATCCGATCTCGACGGCGACTCCTCCGTGGATGACGCGCCGGTCATCAAATGGGTGAACAACGTCATTATTCAAGCGGTTGTACAGGGGGCGAGCGATATTCACATGGATCCGAATGAACAGGGCATCATGCTCCGGTACCGGATTGATGGTGTGCTGCGGGACATCCAGCAGGTTCCGCGGAAGTGGTCGCGTGCCATCCCGGCTGTGGTCAAAGTCAAGACCAAGCAGATGAGGATTGAAGAGCGGCGCGTTCCCCAAGACGCCCAGATTAAGATGAAGATCCCGACTCAGGACACGCCGATCGACTTGCGCGTCGCCACCCTCCCCGTGATTAGGGGTGAGAAGGTTGTCATGCGCATCCTCAACCCTTCCGCGTTGATGCCACTCGATGGACTGGGAATAGAACCAGAAGAGCTGGCCAAATTTGAGAGAGCAATCAATGCGCCTCAGGGAATGATCGTTGTCACCGGGCCGACCGGTAGCGGAAAGACGAACACCCTCTACTCCGCGCTCAATGTGCTCAACGAGAGGGCTTACAACATCATGACCGCCGAGAAACCGGTGGAGTTCCAAATCCCGGGAATTAACCAGGTGAACATCAATGAGGCTACCGGCATGACATTTGCGAGCGCACTGAAATCCTTCCTGCGGCAAGACCCCGATATCATCCTGGTGGGGGAGGTCCGCGATTACGAGGAAGCTGAAACTGCCGTCACCGCGGCCATGACCGGTCACCTGGTGCTGACCACGCTGCATACCAATGATGCGCCGTCCACCATAGCCAGGTTATTGGACATGCGGGATCCTCACGGGGCGGCCCTTGATCCGGGCACGCTCGCTTCCTCGATTAACTTGGTGCTGGCGCAGCGGCTTATGCGGCCAATCTGCAAGAACTGCAAGGAACCGACCACCTATCCGCCGGAGTTTTTCACGAGGTACCATTTGAAACAGGAAGAGTTTGAAGGGGTGACCCTCTACAAGGGTAAGGGCTGCAAGAAATGCAACAACGGATACAAGGGACGGACGGGTATCTTCGAGGTGATCGAGATGACCCGCCCGATGAGGGACTTGATCATGGAGCGCGCCAATGCTAACGTGCTGCGTGATCAAGCCCTCAAAGAGGGCATGCGGTCGCTCAGAGCGAGCGCCATTCTCAAGGTTAAAGCAGGGATTAGCACCCTTGAGGAAACGGTGGACGTGACGACCACTGAGTGACGCGAGCCCTGACATGGGGAGGTGAGAGGAGGAGCTATGGGTGTTGCGGATTTTCTTTCAGAGTATAAACCGTTCAAGGATTTTGGCGAGCAGGATCTGCAGGTCCTGTCGGATGAGTGCAGTGAAGTGTTGTTCAAAAAAGATGAGGTGATCTTTCCGGAAGAGTCGCCTGGCGACAAGATGTACGTTATCCGCCAGGGTTCAGTAAAGATTTTTAAAATGATCAAAAATAATGAAACCACCGTATCGATCATCAACCCGGGGGAATTTTTTGGCGAGATGGCTCTGCTGGATGGCGGGCCGCGTTCGGCCGCCGCCAAGGCGATCGAAGATGTGAAATCGCTGGTGATTTCAACCAAGAATTTTGAAACCCTCCGTGAGAAAACCCCCCAGGTTGCCCTTCGGATCATGGATGTGCTCATTCGCACGATGTCGGAGCGCCTCCGGCAGGCGAACAAGAACCTCGAAGTCATCAGTTTCTGGATCGACTAACTCCCGTTTCAAAACCGCGGGCCATTTTGCTGGATGCCGGCGGGACGCTCTTTCATCTCGCCCGGCCGGTAGGGCATATCTATGCAGAGGTGGCTTCCCGGTACGGGAGTGTAGCCGACGGAGAGCAGCTTCAGCAGCGCTTCCAGCTCGTGTGGGAGAATCGTAGCGCTACCATCCCTGGTTCAGCTTCAGTCGCCACGCCTGAGGAGGAACGGACTTGGTGGAGGGAGGTGGTCTGGGAGGTCTTTGAGCCGGAGAGCGGCATCAAGCACTTCGATCGGTTTTTCACAGAGTTGCATGAGTTGTTTGCTCAACCGCAGCTCTGGAGGCTCTATCCGGAGGTTCCTGGAACGCTGCGAAGGCTGCGGGAGGCCGGACTCAAGCTCGCGATCGTTTCCAACTGGGATTCCCGCCTAGAAAAACTGTGTCGGAGTATAGGTATTGACGAGCCGTTCGATTGCATCGTCGCCTCGGCCGTGGCGGGGTCTTCCAAGCCCAGCCCTAAGATCTTTGAGCTCGCCCTCGCCAAGCTGGGTGTCAGTCCGGAGGAAGCCATGCATGTGGGGGACAGTTGGCGGGATGATGTTTGGGGGGCGTTCCAGTTAGGACTCACCCCCGTCTGGCTCAGGCGCCAATGGCTGAAGGGGGAAGAGGGGGAGGAGGAGCGACCTGTCATTGAAGGCCATCGTGTCATGGTGGCTGCCAGTCTTGATGAAGCCGTGGGCCTAGTGATATCCTGACACCCGATTGTTAACCAAAGCAGGAGGGCTGGTAAACCATGGAGAATCATCATGTTGTCGATGCATGCCTGACGAAGGTTCTGGCCCGCCAGGCTATCACCCTCGAAGAGGCCAGGCACCTTCAGAGTTTTACTGAACCATCGGACATTGTCTATCTGGCCCAGGCCGCTAATCGTATCCGCGAGCATTACATGGGTGATATGGCCGATCTGTGCTCGCTGGTGAACGCCAAGTCTGGTGCATGCTCCGAAGATTGTGCGTTCTGCTCCCAGTCCTCCCATTACAAAACTGACTCTGCCGTGTACTCGCTGCTTCCAGTTGAGCAGATGGTGGCGGCGGCAAAGAAAGCCGAGGCCGCCGGCGCCCATAATTTCTGCATCGTGTGTAGCGGCGACGCGCCAACCCCGAGCGAACTGCCTCGCATTGCTGAGGCCGTCCGGGGCATCTCCACCGAGACGTCCATGCAGGTGACGTGTTCCTTGGGCGCGCTCACCGAGGAGCAAGTCCAGTACCTCAAGGATGCCGGCATGAAGAGGTACAACCACAACATCGAGACCGCCCGCAGTTTTTATGACAAGATCGTGTCAACCCATACATTCGATGACCGGGTACGCACCATCAAGAATGTCAAAAAGAAGGGTGTCGAGATTTGTTGTGGTGGCATCATTGGGATGGGCGAGTCCGCCGAACAGCGCCTGGAATTCGCTTTCCAACTCCGCGAGATCGGGACGGATTGCTTGACGTTGAACATCCTTAATCCGCGCCCCGGTACTCCTCTGGAACATGTCGAGCCACTCCCACCGATGGAAATCGTCAAAACCATCGCAATCTACCGGTTCATCATTCCGGATAAGATCTTAAAACTATCGGGGGGGCGGGAAGTCAATCTGCGGGACCTGCAGGCTTTTGCTATGCTGGCGGGCGCCAATGGGCTGATCGTGGGCGGCTATTTGACCACGCCGGGCCAGGGGATTTCCAAAGATATACAGATGCTGCTGGATGTGGGGCTGGATCCGCAACGCCGGTACCGCAAGGTTGAAACCGCGGTTGCTGGGAATGGAGGACCATCATGAACACACCTGTTCGTGTCGCGGTGTTGGGTGCAGGCGGCCTGGGCAAGGCGGCTGCGTTGGTTCTGGAAAAAAAGGCTGAGATGGAACTTGTGGCGATCTGTGACCGGGGGGGTGTCCTGCACGCCAGTGGAGGGATTTCCGCCGCGGGGGTGACCGACCTGCCGGCGGCCGGCTCGGTGGCGGAGCTGCCGGGCGGCCGCTCCTCCCGGGATGCCATCGCGGACATGATCGAGCTGGCGAGATCGGGGAGCTATGACGGGCTCTTCGTGGCGCTGCCTAACCTGCCGAATGAGTTTATCCCGTCCGTGGTGTCCAGATTCCTTGATGCTGGCCTCTCGCTGGCGTATGTGGATGCGCTGAAACGAACCCGGGCTGCTGAGTTGATGTTTCAGCTCCACGAGCGGATGCGGGAGTGCACAAGCACGTACCTGCTCGGGTGTGGCGCCACGCCGGGATTGTTGACCGCGGCGGCGGTGGTGGCTGCACAGTCATTCGTTGAGGTTGAGCACGTCAAGATCTGGTGGGGGGTCGGGATCGCCAACTGGGATGCCTACCGGGCGACCGTGCGGGAAGATATCGCCCATCTCCCGGGATACACGGTGGAGAGAGCCAAGGCCATGACCGATGCTGAGGTGGAAGTGCTTTTGGGGAAAACGGACGGCAGGCTCACCCTTATGGAAATGGAGCACGCCGATGATCTGCTTCTGGAGCGGGTGGGCGTGGTGAATTCCCGCGATCAAGTCGAGGTCGGCGGGGTGCTGGACACGCGGTCAGCAAAGAAACCGGTGACCACGACGATGACGCTTACCGGGAGGACCTTCCAGGGCCTGCGCAGTCAGCACACGTTCACGCTGGGCGACGAGACTTCGATGGCGGCCAACGTCATCGGGCCAGCGTTAGGGTATCTCAAGCGTGCCCTGTGGTTGAGGGAGCACGGTCTGTATGGCGTGTATGGCTCAACCGAGCACATGCCCATGATCGCCAAATAGTTGTGCTTGTCTCATACCCCAAGCCTTAAGCGCGTGACTGGCTGGGGGCTGCTGGCCGAGGAACTTGCTGCTCTCGACCAGGGGGGCTTACGACGCCAGCTTAGAAATATCGAGGGGCCGGCTGAGGCCGAGCTGCAGTTGGATGGCCGCAAGCTGGTGAACTTCGGTTCGAACAATTATTTAGGCCTGGCATTCCACCCAGAGGTGATCGCTGCCGCCCGCGAGGCAACCGCACAGTACGGTGCTGGCGCCGGTGCCTCCCGCTTGATCTGCGGCAATCATGCCCTCTATCAGCGATTGGAGCAGGCGCTTGCCTCGTTGAAAGGGACCGAATACGCGTTAGTATTTTCCACGGGGTACATGGCCAATCTCGGAACGATTCAAGCGATTGTCGGTGAAGGAGACGCTGTTGCGTCGGACCGGCTCAATCACGCGAGTTTAATCGACGCCTGCCGGCTGTCCCGCGCGCGTTTGCTGATCTATCCACATGGGGATACCGACCGGTTAGCGGACATGCTGGATAAGTACCGGCCGAAATACCGGCGGATGCTGATTGTGACCGACGGGTTGTTCAGCATGGACGGCGATGTGGCGCCGCTTCGTAGCCTCATGCAACTGGCGGAACGCCATGATGCGTGGTTGCTGGTGGATGACGCACACGGGACCGGTGTGCTGGGAGCTGAAGGCCGTGGGTCGTTCGAATACTTTTGCCTCACCCCCACGGACAATGTGATCCAGATGGGTACGCTGAGCAAGGCCCTTGGGAGTGTGGGCGGGTTCATCGCTGGCCCGGCTGTCCTCCGCGATTTTCTGGTCAATCGATCCCGGATGTTGATCTACAGCACGGGATTGCCGGCTGGCCCGCAGGCGGCGGCGCTGGCCGCACTGGGGGTGGCCCGGCGGGACCCCTGGCGCCGGCAAAGACTGAAGGAGATCGCCGGGCAGGTGCGACGTTCGCTGCGCGAACTGGGTCTGACAGTCTTGGACGGTGACGGGCCGATTATCCCAGTGATCCTGGGGGACAATCTTCGGGCGATGCGCTGGATGGAGGCTCTGATGGAACGGGGCTGCTTTGTCCCTGGGGTCAGGCCTCCGACCGTTCCGGAAGGGGAGGCGCGACTTCGGATCTCGGTCATGGCCACGCATACCGACGTCCATATTGATCAGTTAGTGGGAGCCTGTGCCTCAATCGCCAGGGAGGAACCACGATGAACGCCATATTCTCCCCTCTCCCCCCAGAAAGTCTAACGGGGTGAACCGTGGCCTGGCAATTCTCGGCACCGATACAGGGGTGGGAAAAACTGTGGTGATGGCCGCGCTGGGGCTGGCCATGCGGCGCCTGGGGGCCCGTCTGGCCGTCATGAAACCAGTCGCCTCGGGCGGGATAGGCCGGGGAAGGGGCCTGGTCTCTGGGGATATCCTCTGGCTCAAGCGGATCCTGCGGCTTGACGCCGATCCCAAGATCATGAATCCAGTCTGTTACCGGCTTCCGCTCGCGCCATGGGTGGCGGCTCGGATCGAACGGCGGCGGTTCGACTTCAACGCGGTCAAACGAGCCGTGAGGCAACTGCAAAGCGACGCGGGGACAGTCCTTCTCGTCGAAGGGGTCGGCGGCGTGCTTTCGCCGGTGAGTGAGAAGCTCACGGTGGCCGGCCTCTGCGTCCGATTGCGCTTGCCGGTACTCCTGGTTGGCCGGGCAGGGCTGGGAACGATCAACCATACCTGCTTGTCAGTGGAGGCATTACGCGCCCGGGGAGTGAAGGTTCTGACCATCGTTTTGAACGGTGCCCGGGGAAACGATCTCTCTGAACGGACCAACGCGCCGGCCATCGAGCGGCTGACTGGCGTCAGCGTGTTGGTAACCTTGCCGCAGGTGCTTGGTGTCCACGGTTCGGTGCAGGCGCTTCAGCGTCTGGCGATTCGGATTCCGGACAGTGGGATCCGCCGGCTGGTTCGATGGGCTCGAGGGCCAGCCGCGGGAGGCAAATGGAGTTGACTAACCTGCTGCAGATCACCTGGGTAGATGACGGACATTGTTATGTGTGCGGCCCTCATAATCATGAAGGTCTGAAACTGGCGTTCGACATCACCGACCAAAGCATCGAAACCAGTTTGGTTGCGGAGAAGAGGCATCAAGGGTATAAAAACATCCTCCATGGCGGTATCCTAGCTATGGTGATGGACGAGGTCATGGTCATGTTGCCCTATCGGCTTTTCGGGTCAGTCGTGGTCAATGCTGAGTTCACCATCAAACTGCTTCGCCCGATTACGGTGGGGCAGCGGCTGCGGGTACGAGCAGCGTTTGCCAGGAAAGCTCAAGCCCATCAGCGACTCTACCGGATGACCGCAGAGGCTCGCTTGGATGACGGGACTGTCGTGGCTGTGGGTTCCGGCAAGTGTGTGCCGGTATCGAAGGGATTATGAGCGTCGTCCCTCGTTCATCTGGTGTCTCAACATATCCGCGGAGAACTCTTTTCATATTCGTCATGTCAATTCTGATTGCAGTTGGCATGTTCTTTTCCCTTCGGGGCATTCGTGGCAATCCACGCAGCATGGTTGCGGGTGTTGCGTGTTTTGCCCTGGCTGCGGGAATGAGTCTGCTGCGTCGTGCAGGCCGCACCAAAATGCGGCTGAGCGTTACCAGCCGGGGGGTAGCCTGGGTTCACCCAGAGAAAGGCAGCGGCGCGTTGTATTGGAAAGAAATCGGCGCGTTAATGGTCCGGGAACCTGGGAATGGCACATCGACAGCCGTGTGCCTGGTTCCGCAGGACCGACCGGCAGAAGAATGTTTTGTGCTTTCAACGGGTGATTTCGGGATCGGCGATGAGGCGGGCGAGGCTCGATTGCGCGAATTTGTCAAGCAGATCTTGCCCATGCTGCCATCGGATTTGAACATTGACCGTGGAACGCGCAAGCGATTAGCAGACTGGGGTATACTTTAGATCTCGAGACTATTTTAGGAGGAGGTGAGGCTGTTGCCGTGCGGAAGGAAGCGGCACCGCTGGAAAATCAAGACGCATAAGCGGAAGAAACATCGCCGCAAAATGAGAAGATCCAAGACGTAAGTCTTCTTGGCTTAGCGGGAAGGGAACTTGTAGACGGTTTCGCCTCGCTTGACCATGTCCAGCCGTTCGCGAACTATTTTTTCAACGGTGGCCGGGTCTGACGTGTAATGGTGCAGATCCGTCGTGAGCTGCGTGCGCCTGGCTATGAGTTCCTGAATATCCTTCTTGAGGGTTGCACGGTCATGCAGCAGGGGAATGAGCGAGATGAGCCCGCGGTCACCGCCGAGCAGGGTGAACACCATGACGGCGAGGATTGCCCACCGCAAGAGGTGCGCCCGCGTGAGTTCCTGAAGCCATAAAGACAATCGGGAGAAAGCTGTCCTGAGGCGCCCCTTCGTACGCCACTTTGGATGGATGAAAAGTAGCATCCAACTTTATTAAAGCTCAATCCACTCTCCCGTTTCAACCCCGTTAGAGGCAGGTATGCCTCTAACGGGGCTCGGATGTAATCGCCTATAATCCGGCATATGCCTGGGCCTGCAAATCTTCATACGTGGGTTGAAGAAGTGGCCAAGCACACTGAGCCAAAACGTATCGTCTGGTGTGATGGGTCGGATGGGGAATACCATCAACTGATCGAGGATATGCAGGACAACCGGTCGCTGATCCGCTTGAATCAGAAAGCGTTCCCTGGTTGCTACCTGCACCGGAGCCATCCGAACGATGTCGCTCGAGCTGAAAAACTGACCTTTATCTGCACGCCTCGGCAGGTGGATGCCGGCCCTTCCAACAACTGGATGTCGCCCATGCAAGCGCAGTCCCGGGTGTGGCCGCTCTTCAAAGCCGCGATGCGGGAACGCACCATGTATGTCGTTCCGTATCTCATGGGCCCCGCTGGTTCGCCGCTTAGCCGGGCCGGGGTTGAATTGACCGACAGTCCCTACGTCGTGGTGAGCATGCGGATTATGTGCCGGATGGGCCGTGTGGCCATGGAACACATCGAACAGACGGGCGAATTTGTCAAAGCGCTGCACTCGATGAGCGATCTCTCTCCCGAGCGGCGGTTTATCCTGCACTTTCCGAAAGACGGTGAAATCTGGAGTATCGGTTCGGGGTATGGTGGCAACGCGCTCCTCGGAAAAAAGTGTCACGCCCTTCGAATCGCGAGCGTGGAAGCCTGTAAAGCAGGATGGCTCGCCGAGCACATGTTGATTGTGGGTGTCGAAAGCCCTGACGGTGAGGTGTCGTATATCGCAGCAGCGTTTCCGAGTGCCTGTGGGAAAACCAATCTGGCTATGCTTCAACCTCCGGCTGAGATGAAAGGTTACAAAGTCTTCACTGTCGGTGACGACATCGCCTGGATGCGCTGGGGGGAGGACGGCCGTCTGTACGCGGTGAACCCCGAAGCGGGGTTCTTCGGTGTCGTGCCGCTGACGAGCATGAAAACGAATCCAAACGCCATGACCACGATCCGGCGTAATACGATCTTTGTCAATATCGCCATGACCGAGGACGGCATGCCGTGGTGGGAGGGGATGGATGGCTCTGTTCCGCACGAAGCCTTGGACTGGAAAGGGCATCCCTGGACACCAGCCTCGGATGAAAAGGCCGCGCATCCCAATTCGCGATATACAACCCCAGCGAAGCAGTGCCCTTGCATCTCCCCGCACTGGGAGGACCCCGAGGGTGTTCCGATCTCCGCGATCGTATTTGGGGGACGGCGCGCCCGGCTGGCGCCGCTTGTGTACGAGTCGCTGAACTGGTCGCATGGGGTCTATGTCGGCGCAGGGATGGCCACGGAAACCACCGCGGCGCAATCCGGCGCGGTGGGAATGACCCGCCGTGACCCGATGGCGATGTTGCCGTTCTGCGGGTACAACATGGGGGATTACTTTGCGCACTGGCTGGCGCAGGGATCCCGGCAAGGTCTCAAACTGCCGAAAATCTTTCACGTGAACTGGTTCAGGACTGACGCGGAGAACAATTACCTCTGGCCTGGGTTCGGCCAGAACCTCCGGGTCCTGAAATGGATCATTGACCGTTGCCACGGGAAAGCCGATGCGGTAGAAACGCCGATCGGATTCGTCCCCTCGCGCCAGGCCCTGGATCTGGAAGGGCTGTCGCTCTCACCGGAAGTTATGCGTGAGCTTTTGGAGGTGGATAATGACGCCTGGCAAGCGGAGGTGGAGGAACACAAGGCTTTCTTCGGATCCTTTGGCAAACGGTTGCCGGCGGAGCTGCAGCGTGAGATGGACGCGCTGAAGACCCGGCTCACTTCTATAATGTGACCGTCACAGGAGCATTCACATAGGAGGACAGAAATGACAACACAATCTGCTGCCAGCGCGAGTGTGCAAGCTCAAAGTTATGTATGGGCTACGACGCTGAATGAGTTGCAGGCACGTGGCTGCTTGGTTGTTCAGCTCAACGGGCACACCGTTGCTCTGTTTCGGCATGAGGGAAAAGTCTACGCCATCGACAACCGCTGTCCTCACATGGGTTTCCCACTGGATCGGGGGACCGTGCGCAACGGTATCCTCACGTGTCACTGGCATCACGCCAGGTTCGACCTGGCCAGCGGTGGCACGTTTGATCAGTTTGCTGACGATGTTCGCGCCTTCCCCGTCGAGCTCCGGGATGGAGAGGTGTGGGTGGACGTGGCACCCTATGGCGATCCCCTCGCCCGCCCGCGCCAGCGTCTGCGAGACGGGCTGGAGCGGGCCATCTCATTGGTCATTGCCAAAGCGGTCATCAACTTGGAAGAGCAAGGTGACACCTTAGAATCGTTTCGCGCCGGGCTGGACTTTGGGGTGCGTTACCGCCAGGCGGGCTGGGGTTCAGGCCTCACGATCCATGTCTGCATGATGAACCTTAAGCCCTACCTCATGGCAGAAGACCGGCCACGCGCCCTCTATCATGGTCTGTCTGACGTGGCTCAGAATTCCGCTGGCAGTCCAACTCGTTTTATCGTGCAGCCGCTGCCTGGTCAAACCACCGACATCGCCACGCTCAGCGGTTGGTTCCGGCAGTTCATCAAAGTCCGGGATGCCGAAGGGGCCGAGCGGTGTGTGGTCTCTGCCGTGCGGGCTGGGGCGAAGCATCGGCAGATGGCCGATATGCTCTTCGCAGCCGCCACCGACCATCGCTACATCGATATTGGGCACCCGCTTGATTTCACCAACAAGGCTCTGGAGGCCCTGGACATTGCTGGGTGGGAGCGGGCCGAGATGGTCCTGACCAGCCTGGTCGCAGGGTATGCCAGAGCCGCCCGCATGAATGAATCCAACACTTGGCGCCATCCCATAGACCTGGTGGCGATTCTGGAGCGAGCCTTCGAGGCGCTGCCTGCGGCCCTGGAATCGGGACGGAAACAGCGAGGGGAGTGGAACGGCCGTGAGGCGCTGGTCCCAGTGGTGATGGGCGAAGATCCGCAGGCCATCGCGGACGCGCTGCTGGGTGCCCTGCGCGAGGGGGCTACGGAGGAGCAGGTGGCCGGGTCAGTGGCCTATGCCGCCGCTCTGCGTATTGCTCGCTTCCATACCAGTAATGAGTTCGCAGACTGGGACACAGCCCTGCATACCTTCACCTTCGCCAACGCGGTCCACCAGGGGTTGCGCCGTTCACCAACGGCGGAATTGACGCGCGGGGTCTTCGATGCCGCGATGAGTGTCTACCTGGACCGTTTCCTGAACATACCTGCGGCCCGCGTACCTGAACCAAATGGTAAAGTTGCGGATCCAAAAGCAGCGCTGGCTGAGCTCTCGCCGTTGCTGAATCAGCAACAGCAGGTCAACCAGGCGGGGGAATTGGTGGCCCGCTACCTCTACGGCGGCGGGGCCCCGGAGCGGTTGTTGGAAGTCATGGGAGGTCTTCTGTTGAGGGAGGACCGGGATTTTCATACGGTTCAAACCATGGAGACCGCGTTCCGCCAATACGCGCTGTTGAAAGGCACCCCGGCCAGCGTCCACGTGCTGGTGGCTGCTGCCCGTTATCTGGCCGCGCATGCACCGACGGTTCGCCGCCAGGGCCAGACCTACCAGATCGCCCTCCGCCTGCACCGTGGCGAATCGCTCTTCGAGGAGCCAGAGGAAAGTAGGAGTCAGACCAAGTAGAGTTTTCCAGAACCAACATATCTTCGTCAGTGAGGCTTGGATCGCGGTGGCGGCTTGGTATTTTCCAGGCGGGGTGCTATAAGTCGTAGTGATGAGCGTGCGGCGTCTACATGTTGGTGTCGTTGACCTTGTCGCGAAGGCACCCACCCGGACCCTCTACGCCAGGGCCATGAACGCCAACCTCGCGAGCATCATGCCGCAGGCCGTCGCGGTCTGGTGCGAGGAGGCGGGCCACGAGGTGCACTTCGTCTGTTATACCGGCCTGGAAGACCTCCTTGAAGAAATGCCTTCCAACATGGACATCCTGTTCATCGGGGCCTTCACGCAGTCGGCCCAACTTGCCTACGCGTTGAGTGCCATGTTCCGGCGGCGCGGCGCGGTCACGGTGCTGGGCGGCCCCCATGCGCGCTGCTATCCAGACGATGCGCGCAAGTATTTTGACTATGTCCTGGGTTTCACCGATGGCGACGTCATCAAGGATGTCCTGAAAGATTGCGTTCCTCACAGGCCCCTGGGTGTTCATCTGGCCGCCGATCGTCAGCCCCTGTCTCTTCCCGGCGTGCGGGAGCGGTGGAAGTACATCGAGCCCACCTTGTCCAAAGCCGCCACGAGCTTCAAGGTGATTCCGATGATCGCAAGCATGGGTTGTCCGTACACGTGCAGTTTCTGCATTGATTCCGTGGTCGATTACCAGCCGCTCGGGTACGACCAGATGCGCGAGGACCTTCGTTTCATCGTGGCCAAGCAGCGGCATTCGACCGTGGGATGGCACGACCCCAACTACGGCGTTCGCTTCAACGACTGCCTGAGCGTGATCGAGGATACCGTTCCTCCGGGGCGGATTCACTTCATCGCGGAAAGCAGCCTCGCCCTTCTGGCCGAACCGAACCTCAAGCGCATGAGCAAGGCCGGGTTTGTGGCCCTCCTCCCGGGGGTTGAGTCCTGGTACTCGCTGGGGAACAAGTCCAGAACCGGGTCCAAGCAGGGAATGGACAAGGTCAAGCAGGTCTCGGAGCACATGAACATGATTTTGCGATACGTCCCCTATCTGCAAGCCAACTTCGTGCTGGGCCTGGACGTGGACGAAGGGGCGGAGCCTTTTGAGCTGACGAAACAGTTTTTATTCAAATCACCGGGGGCCTTCCCCGCCTACTCGCTGCTCTCCGCTTTCGGGGAGGCCGCGCCGCTGAATCTTGAGCTCCAGAGAGCGGGCCGTGTCCTCCCGTTCCCGTTCCACTTTTTGAACAACAACCACGCGATGAACGTGAAGCCGAAGAACTACGGCTGGATTGAGTTCTACGATCGGGTCATTGACCTCACGCAATACTCCTTCTCATGGAAGGTGATCTTCCGCCGTGCCTGTGCGACACAGAGGCTCGTGCCGCTGTGGATGAATTTTGTGAGGGCGGTATCTTCAGAAGGTTTCGGACGCCTCAGGTACTACAAGACCATTCGGCGCCTCCTGGAGTCCGACGTGTCGATGCGCCGTTTCTTCGAGGGGGAGACCGACACCGTGCCGTCTTTCTTCATGAATCGCCTGAAGCAGGACCTTGGGCCCCTGTGGGACTTTCTTCCTCCCGGGGCGGTGCAACATGACCCGAACGCTTACGTGAAGCGGGTGGAAAGTGAGCGGGCCCCCGTCCTGCTGGCGGCCCCGTAGGTCCGGGGCGGGCTCACGAATCGGGCGCGAGGTCTAACCGTGAGCGCGCCTTGGGACCCGCGTGGATGAAGGAAATATGCAGATTCTATAGATAGTGGTTCCCTCGCTCGAAAACACAAGATGTGGGGTGGAAATTTTGAGAACATATCTTAAATCGCTTGACGCACGGTGCGCCCTGCCTTACTCTAAGCAGGCCGTGCTTATGGGATCATAACCAGAGTATAGTCTTGCCATCGGTGGAAAACCTGGCGAAGAAAAAATATTTCGATTGATTGAATAATTGCAGTACCCGGGTCTGCTCCTGAGACCGCCTCAGGAGTTATGACACACCGGAGGGAAAAGAAGTGGAAGAAGGCCCCGTAAAGTTGGCGCGTGTGAAGCGTATAAATAATGGTACGCGCTGGCTCTGCGGGGTTTTTGTTTTTCTCCTATCACAGGTGCAAAGCAGTTTAAGAGGTCATCGAAAGTGCAGTTAAGATCAAGCCCGGGGTGGCAGTGTCATTACCCTGGCGACCCGTCGTCTGTCTTTCCCCGCTTCTTCTCCTTCCTTGGTCTGCTCGTCGTATTGCCAGTTGCCCTCTGCGTTGCCGAAACCAGAATCTCCACCTTTACGACTCCGCTGACGAAATCCGGTAGTCCATGGATCATCGAGCAGTCGATCACGGTCCCAGCAGGTCAGACCCTCGTTGTTGAACCAGGAGCCGAAGTTCAGTTCAACTCGGGGACGGAACTTCTCATTGCTGGCGGGATTCCCGGAGGTCACTTGGAGGCGGTTGGGATGGCGCTGGAGCCGATCGTGTTCACGAGTACAAGTACAGGAATCGCACCGGACTTCAAGGCGGCAGGGCAGT
>CAZPLZ010000049.1:0-19468 GCA_964587525.1 uncultured bacterium
GTTGAGCTTCTCTCTCGCCCTCAGCGCACTGGCGGATGATCCAAAGGCGCCGCATGGGTTAACCGCCAAACACACCGCACAGGGCATCTACCTGACCTGGTCAGCTTCATTGACCGGCCTGGTGGGGGTGTGGCGCGGCACTGAGCCTGGACGCTTAAGCCTGCTGGCCCGGTTTCCTGCCAGCCAGGCGGGGTTCTTGGATTTAGGTGCGGAGAAGACCCGCGATTACTTCTACGCGCTGGGGGATCGCAAGCGCCACGGGGAGAAAATCTGGGTCGCGGGGAAACCCCCGGTCAGGATTCTCTCCGGCCTGGTGACCACCTGCAGCGGGCTGGCCAAAGGCGGTCGGTTCCCGGCCAATACCCAGAACTACTTCTCTGCTTCCAGGAACGACCACGTCCAGTACTACGGATATTTTCTTCTCCAGCCGTTCGATCCTGAGCCGCGGGAGGCGAGGCTCGTCTGGCGTGACCCGGATGGGGAGGTGTTTTCTGAGTACGCGCACAGCGTGACGCCCAAACAGGTGGACTTGCCCCAGGGTCCGGTGGGGCAGATCCTGCTGGCCCAGGCCATCGGTCTGAAAGACGCGATTCCGCAAAATGGGCAGAAACGCGTTCCGGTGGAACCCGGCCTGTACACCATCGAGACGTTCGTGGACGGCGTGCCTGTCGCTCTCACGGTGTTTTACCTCAAACAGGAGGGAAGTCCAGTCCTCAAGCGGGGTTCCGGGAAGGCGGTGCCCGGGAGGTGAGAGGAGAGGTCGAGCGAGGGGAGACGGCGCTCCGCGAGCTGAACTCCGCGAGTTTGAAACCGGTGTACTTTCTGCTGGGCGACCACACCTGGCTGCGGGAGAAGTTCATCGCGAAGCTGCGCGAGCTGGTGGTCCCCGAGGCGTGGCGCAGCCTGAATGTGGAAACGCTTCATGCGGACGAGACTGCTGAAGCCGACGCCGCCGAGCTGGCTTTAACGCCCCCGTTCGGCAGCCCTCGCCGCTTCCTGCTGATTCGGGGTATCGAAGCGTACCGCGGCAGCCGCGCGACATCCGGCCTCGCGGACTCGGCACGCCCCGTGAGAGGCGGGCCCGCCTCTCACGGGGCACGCAGACAACCGCCTCTCCTTTCGTACCTGCGCGCACCCGCGCCTACCACCGTGCTGGCGCTTTCATCGGAGCGTTGGGACACAAGGCGATGGAGGGAGGACGGGCTGTTCGCAGCGGCTGGCCAGGCGGGTGTGGTGGTGCTCTGTGCACGGCCTGAGGGTGAGAGCATGCAAGGCTGGCTTACGGAGCAGGCCGTATCGCTCGGTCTCACCCTGGAGCCAGCCGCCGTGCAGGAGCTTATCGAACGTGTCGGCGAAGATCCGCTGTCCCTGTGCCGGGAGCTGGAAAAATTAGCGAGTTATGTGGGTGAGCAGCGGTCCGTCACGGTCCAGGACGTGCAGGCCCTGACGGGTGAGTTGGCCACCCCGTCGGTCTTTCAATTCCTGGATGTTCTGTTCGTGGAGCGCCGTCCTGGCCGCGCGCTCTCCCTGTTGAACAGGTTGCTGAAAGACATGCACCCGCTTCAGCTTCACGCCATGCTGCTGAACCAGCTTCGGAAAATGATCGCGCTGAAAGGAGTCCTGGGGGAAGGTCTCCCTCCCGGGGCCGTCGCCGCCCGGGTGAAGTTGCCGGTCTCTTTGGTGTCCCGGCTTGGCCTGATGGCGGGGCGCACGCCGCCCGGCCGTTTTGCAGAGCTCCTGCGCTCACTGGCTTCCGCGGAGGCGCGCTTGAAGCGCGGTCGCGACGGCCGGGAGGTGCTAGAAGGGCTCGTCCTGGAGTGCTGCCGGTAAAAAAAGTGGCCCCGCAGGCTGGATGGTTATGGTTCGCGGTGAGCGTTCCCCTCTATGTGGCGTATCTCCTAACCCTCTCGCCCACCGTTCCCCTCGAGGACGGTGGCGAGATGATTCGGGCGGCGTTCACGCTGGGGGTGACGCATCCCCCCGGTTACCCCCTCTATACGCTCCTGGGCCGCCTGGCGTGCCTGCTTCCGGTAGGCGACATTGCCTTCCGCATGAACCTGCTGTCGGCGGCGCTCAGCGCGTGCGGCTGCGGCATTGCGGCGTGCGCGGCTTACCGCCTCATGACAACGAAAGGGCTGGTGAAACCAGGGAAGGCGCCTTATGCCTGGTGGGGGGCGGCGATCGCAGATGTGCTGATGGGGGCCACCCCGGCCCTGTGGTGGCAATCCGTGATCGCCGAAAAATACGCCATGAACTACTGCTTCAGCGCCCTGATCATCGCGGCGCTCATCGCGGGCCTCGCCCATTTCAAAGCTCGTGCCCTCCCGATCCTGGGTTTTATCTACGGTCTCTCCGCCAGCCACCATGGCCAGACTGTCTACTTTGCGCCTGCCGTGCTGCTGGCCCTCTGGTGGCTGACCCGGCGGCTGCCCAGGGACCGGCGTGCCCGGGCGGTGGCGGTGGTCGTCTTCATGGTGACACTCGGACTCTCGATCAAATTCGTGTACCCGCCGGTTCGGGCTGCGCAGCAACCCCTCCACAACTGGGGCAATCCCAGCACCTGGCCCAGTTACACGGACTATGTGTCAGGCCAGCCTTATCAGTACCGGATTTTGTACTGGGGGCCGGTGGAGATCGCCAGGCGGTTTGTGGATCACACGCTTCGGTTCTTACCCAAGCAATTCGGCTGGCCCGGCGTGGCGGCTGGGCTTCTGGGGCTTTTGTGGCTTATCCGCACGCGGCCGCGGGAAGCCATCATCCTGGGCAGCATCTGGGCGACGGGGGTGGTGTACTGTCTCAACTTCAGCTTGCCAGGCTTTGCGATCCGGACCTACTACATTCCCACGTTTCTCGTGTTCTCTCTTTGGATCGCCTTCGGCCTGGTGCAAGCCGGCACCTGGGTCGGAGGCTTGAACCGCGTCGTCAGGATTCCGGTGCTCGTGGCCGCCCTCGGCTGGCTCCTCTGGCCGGTGGTTCCGCACCGGTTTGAATCGGACCGGAGCCGGCACTATTTCGCTTACGATTTTTCGCGGGCGGTTCTGAAGAGCGTGGAGCCCCGGTGCCTGCTCATCGCGTGGGCGGATTACGATCTGTTTCCGCTCTGGTACCAGCAAGATATTCTCGGGGTGCAACGAGGCGTCACGCTCGTTGATGCCCAGCTGCTGCCCGAGGACGAAGTCAAGAACCTGGGCCGGCGTCTTCTCTTGATATATCCACCGCAGGCCAAAAGGTTCGAAAAGCAACTGGCATACGCCGAGGATCTCGAGCGCGTCCGCCCGGGCCTGCCCGTGTATTTTTCCCTGGCCTTCACCGGGGTGAAGAAATTCCGTAAGGTGCGCGCACACTTTCTCTCCCGGGGTGCGGCGTACCGGTATATCTGGGACCAGGAAGAGTTCGATCACGCGGATGTGCTGGCCGAGTGGGGGTGGTTCAAGCGGTGGCGAACTGTGCGGGGCGTTCATGACCAGTCAATCGCGAAGGATCACAACACCCAGAAAGTTTTAGGCTATTACGCTTATGCGGATTTCCGCCGCGGCTACCTGCTGTCGGAAAGGTCGGCCGGCTGCCATGACGCCATGCGGGCGTACGGGGCCGCACTGGCGTGGCCGTTTTGGGATAGCATCGGCCCCCCCGCGGCGCATGCCGCCCTGGCCCGGTGCTGGGAGGCGCTGGGGAACTTGGGGGCGGCGCTTAAGGAATACGAGGAGGCCGTGCGGCTGGCTCCGGAGTGGACGGAGGCGCGACGCAGCCTGCTCACCCTTCAACAGGCTCAGGGCGAGCCGTGAGTGACGTTGTATTTTTTGTTGACCAGCTTCGTCAGGCGAGATTTATGCCTGGCGGCTGTGCGCCAGTGGACCAACTCCGAATGTGCAGCCCGGTCCAGTAAGATGCTTGCCTCGCGGAGTGCTGATTGCGCCGCTTCCTTGGATTCCGCGTTTTTCACCGCGCGCAGGGCCGTGCGGATGCGCGTGAAACGGGCTTGGTTGCGGAGCGTGCGCCGTTTGGTGCGCCGGACATCCTTGATCGAGGATTTTAGATTAGGCATCGAGTCTCCACCCTATCAACCCTGAGAAAGAGTTTCAAACGGGGGTCATGACGGTGCGGTGGCAGAGCGGGCTGGCGGGTCTGCTGGTGCTGGTGGGCGCGGCGCTGCGGTTCTGGCGGCTGGGCCAGCGCAGCTTCTGGTTTGACGAGTCCCTGGCGATCTACCGGGGGCTCTCGGCGGATCTGGCCGGCGTCCTGTCCGCGCCCCCGCAGGTCGAGCCACCGCTCTACTACGCTCTCCTGCACTTCTGGCTGGTGCAAGGCGCGGACGAGACCACGGCGCGCGCCTTCTCGGCGCTCATGAGCTCGGTGGCGCTGCTGCTGGCGTGGCTGGTCCTCAAACGCCTCCTGCCGCCGCCGCAGGCGCTGGCGGCGCTGGCCCTCTTTGCCTTCTCTCCCTTCCAGGTGCTCTATGCTCAGGAGGCGAGGCCTTACGGCCTGCGCCTTTTGTTTGAGTACGCCGGGCTGCTCACGCTCCTCGTGGCTGTCCGGCATCGGACTTTCACCGCTTGGGCGGGCTGGGCCTTGCTGGGCGCCTTGGGGGCGCTGACGCACTACCTCTCGTTGCTCTGGCTGGCCTGCCAGTGGATCTTTCTACTGCTTGCCGGGGCGGGCCGGAAAGTGCTCGTGCGGGCGGCGGCCTTCGGGGTCCTGGCGGCGGCCCCGGCGCTCCTCCTGGCGGCGAGCGCACGCGAGGCCATCACTCTTGTTAATACTGCCGTGCCACGACTCATCCCGCCTCTGGATGTGGCTGGCGGGGCGGTGCAGCTCTTCGGGGCCGGCGCTTGGGTGCCGGGCCCCCTGGCGCACCCCGCCTTTGTGCTGTTTGCCGTCTTCGGACTGCTCGGGGTGTGTGTGGCCGGGCTGTCATGGCGAAGACGTGTCAGGCTCAGGCTGTCCAGCGCCGCCATCCTCGCACTGGGGGTGTTGATGCTGATCCTGCTGGTGGCTGGCCACTGGGCTGGGCTCGTGTACCGGCCAAAACTGCGCTATGGGATCACGGCCCAGCTATTCCTGCTGGTGGCGTGTGTGCGGGGAATCTGGACCATGCCACGCGGACTCGTGCGAATGCTTGCCTTGAGTGCGCTTCTGCTGATTGAAGGTTTTGCCCTGGCGAACTACTTCCGCGGAGGGTTCCCACCGCTGGACCTGCCGCCGTGCAAGAAGCCATTCCGGGAGGCGGCGGGGCTCCTCCTCGCCAAGGCGCAGGCGGGTGATTACGTGCTCAGCCCTGGCCTGGTGTCCTATCTGCCCCTGAAGCTCCAGCTCGGTGAGCGGCTCCCGCAGGGGTACCATTATCGTGAGGATTCCTTCCTCCCTACGGAGCTGGACCGGCTGGGCCATCCCGCGCCGTTGGGGCAAGTTTTCCGTCGCGCGCGGCGTATCTGGCTGGTCCTCGCGCCGGTGCACTACACCGATCCGCTGACCGCGCCCCGCGAGCTCGTGAAGGCCCTGCGCACCAAGGCCACCCTGGTGGAAACGCACGCCGTGCCGGGCATCGGCATCCAGCTCTGGCGGGTGCATGCGCCCTAGCCCTGCGGTGCGCTCGCCCGGTCTCGCTATCCTCTGTGCCCTGCACCTGGCGTCGGCTCTGGCCTTCGCCCTCGTCGTCCCGAGCTTCGAAAAGCCCGACGAGCCCGGCCACCTGCACTACATCCACGTGGTGTGTCGAGAGTGCCGGTTACCCGTGGCCCTGCCGAACCCCCCCTTTCTGGAGTCTAGTGAACAGGGCCATCATCCGCCTCTGTACTATGCGCTGCAGGCGCTGCTGCTGCGTTTCATCGACCGCCGCTGCGTGGACAGCATCCTCGACCTGGGTATCCGCTCTTCTGACGCCCTGCCTGCCGCCCTCCGTTTCTCACAAACCGCTGGCGGGATTCCCCGGCTGAATCCCCGCTCCTCTGATTTCAGCGGGCCGGAGATGAACCGTTATCAGCCCGATCCGCGCGACCGGTTTCCGTACCGTTATCCCTACGGCGAAATCCGCTTCATGCGCCTCACGGGGCTGGTCTGGGGTGTCCTGACAGTCCTCGTGGCCTACCGCCTCGGGGCCAGCGTGCTAGGGGAAGGTAGCCCTTGGGCGACCATCGCGACGGCGCTCGTGGCGCTGAATCCCCAGTTCTGTTTCCTATCAGGCGCCATCAGCAACGATGGGCTGGCATCCTTGTGTTCCGCAGCAATCATCCTCCTCGGAGTCCGGTGTGCCACGTGTCCTCAAGATCGGCGTGCGTGGCAGGATCCGGTTTGGCTCGGCGTGGCGGCCGGCCTGGGGGTGCTGACCAAGCTCACGCTGTTGAGTGGGGTAGGGTTCGGGATGGTGTGCCTGGGTGTGGGGGCACGTTGGCGCCTGCGCCGGATGGGGGTGACGCTGGCTCTGTTTCTGGTGCCCGTGGTGCTGCTCAGCGGCGGGTGGTTCGCCTGGAATGTCCACGAACATGGGCATCTCCTCGGCCAGGGAGCCTTCGAACCTAAACGCTCTCTGCTCTCCCCGTATTTCACATCGTTACACCCGAACATGTTCCTGGTCATGACATTTAAGTCTTTCTGGGCAAAATTCGGCTGGATGACCATTGAGCTGCGCCCCGTGTACTACCGGGTGCTGCTGGGGTTCTGCGTGGCGGCGGTCATCGGGTTCCTGCTCCAGCTGGCAGCTCTGGGCCCGCGGAACCGTGGAACGAAACGTGGGACGGTCACGGCGGTCTGGCTCATGCTCCTGCATTTCCTTTTCACGGCCACCTTGATGATCCTGCTGAATCTCACTTTTACGGGACCGCAGGGACGGTATCTGTTTCCGTCGCTGCTGCCGATCGCCGTCATGATGGCACTGGGGCTAAAATTCTGGTGGGATGCTGTGCGCCGCGCGGCGGGGATCGAAGGACGCCGCGCCACAGCGCTAGACCGGACTTTCTTGTGGACGCTGGTGGGCCTGCTGGTGGCGCTCAACCTGGTCTGCCTGACTACGCTCATCGGTCAGTACGGCTGAAGGAATACAAAAGGGGGGCCGGTTGGCCCCCCTTTGCGTTACCTGTGCGCGCTTCAAGCGCGTCACATTATTTTAGTAGCCGTAGGTCGAGTACGGAACTCCCTTGGAGTCTGTCGTGGCGCTGTTCACGAACACGTGACCGGTCATGTCGTTGTACCTCCAGCCGGTCCCGCCCAAAGCGAATGTCCCCTCATCCGTGGTGTACTGGACAACCGTCCCCGCAGGGCTTTCGTTGGTCCCGGCGGTGCCGATACCCGAGTGAGTCGCCTTGACCATTGGAACCTTCTCCAGGTAATTGACGAACGATCCCCCGAGCGGGACACCCAGGTATTCGGGCCAAATCCCTTCCTTATCTCCATAGTAAATGGAGATAGCCCCAATCAACGCATTCAGGTTCCCCTTGGTGGCTGCTTCGCGGGACTTTTCGACCAACTGGGCAAACTTCGGAAGCGCCAGGGCAGCCAGGATCCCGATGATCGCCACCACGATCATGAGCTCAATCAGGGTGAACCCATGTTCTTTCTTGTTTTGTGTACGTTTGCAGAGTTTCATGTTTCGTTCACCTCCTTAAACATTACTGCTGATCAATCAGCACTGTAGGGATGATGCAAGAATCATGTCAAGGCGAAAGGGCTTGGATTACACTGATTTTATGAATCCCCCCTGTCTTAAGAGTGTCCAATAACTTGACTATTGTCCAGATTCCTGACACC
This sequence comes from uncultured bacterium, assembly GCA_964587525.1. Classification (GTDB taxonomy): domain Bacteria; phylum Oederibacteriota; class CAKKQC01; order CAKKQC01; family CAKKQC01; genus CAZPLZ01. Next base: position 7,741 of record CAZPLZ010000049.1, read on the forward strand.
GTGGTGTTTGGATGCGCACCCGTAAGGGCTATGTGATAGTCCTGCAGTGGCTTCTGGTAGCGGTGGTGGCGATCTGGGGAGCTTCCACGGGAGCCTGGCGTACCGCGCCGTCCGTGTTCTGGACACTGGTGGGGCTCTCGGCGGTTGGGAACGCGGCCCTGATGCGCATGCCCCTGCCGTATTTCTACCAGCCCATCCACTGGATGCATCTCTTCATCGCCGACACGATGTTCGTGGGAGCAGCGATCTACTGCGTGGTGGGGTTTGATTCGGAGTTCTACCTCCCGTATTTTCTCATCGTGCTGATCGTGGCGCTGACTCGCAGCCTGGCTCAGGCCCTCGTGGTGGCGATCAGTGTCAGCGTCGTGTATATGTTCCTGGTCTGGCGTGAAGGAAGTGCGCCGGCCCTGTGGGACACCTCTTATCTGATCCGTCTCCCGTTCTTCCTGGTCATTGCGCTGTTCACGAGTTATCTCGCCAATGCGGCCAGACTCCAGCAGGAGGCGCAGGCGGCCTCACGCACTTTGGCCGAACAGGTGCACTCGCTGCAGCAACTTGCCGCCGGTATCGCCCACGAGGTCCGCAATCCGATCACGGCCATCAGCAACAATCTTAATTCAATTATCAACCGCTTGCAGCAGAACAGTGAGGTCCAGGGCATCGCCAACGAGGCCCTGGAGCAGGTCGGACGGGTCACACGCATCGTGCAGGAAACGCTGGAGGTGGCCCGTCCAGCTACGCTGCAGGCCGGCTGGCTCGATCTCAATGCGCACCTGGAACGCGTCGCGCGCGACACCGTGGGCACGGGGGAGACCGGGGTGATCGCAGTGCGCAAGCGGTTCGCCCCGCAGCCGCTCATGCTATGGGGCGACGCCACGCTGCTCGAACAGGCCCTGTTGAACATCATGCGCAACGCCCTGGAGGCGATGCCCCAGGGCGGAACCCTGGATCTTCAGACCGACGCCCAGACCGTCCGGGGCCGGGAGCAGGTGATCGCCCGGATCATCGACACCGGCACGGGAATCCCGCCTCATCAGCTTGAACGGCTCTACCAGCCGTTCTACACCACGAAGGTCCAGGGTACGGGGCTAGGGCTCTGTCTGGCCCGTAAGTACGTACGCGCGCACGGGGGCGACCTGGCCATCATGAGCCGACTGGGCAAGGGGACGGAGGTGACCATCACGCTTCCGGTTGCCGGTCCAGCGCCGGCCACATGAGCCTGCTGGATCGCGCTCGCCGGGGCCTCTGGCCGAAATCTCTGCTCTTCTGGCTGCTCGCAGCCACGGTGTTTCCGATGTGGCAATTCATGGCCGGCCGCGAAGTGTACTTCCTGAGCGATGCCCTTCACCAGCATTACCCTTTTCAACAGATCATCGGCAGACTTTTGGCCGAAGATCCCTCAAGCCTGCCGCTCTGGAATCCCTACCTCTTTTCTGGCAGCCCGCTGGCGGCGGACCCGCAGATGCAAGTCTGGTATCCCCCGGCGGTATTGTACCGGCTGTTGCCGTATCCTGTAGCGAACGGTTGTTTTCTGGCGCTCCACCTGGCCCTGGCGGTGGTCGGAATGGCGTGGTTCCTGCGTGCCCAGGGCCTTGGGAGCTGCGCGGCGGCGTTGGGCGGGATCGGGTTTGGCCTGGGGAGCCAGCCGACGTTTCTGCTGGTGGTACCCCCGGCGCTCTGCGTGTATGCCTGGCTGCCGTGGGTGGCGTTGTTCACCTCCCGGCTTGCTGCAAGCCGGGCGACGCGGGACGCTGTGGGGCTGGGGATCGTGGGCGCGTGGATGCTCCTGGCGGGGTCTCCGCCGTATCTCGTGTACGCTGCCGTCCTCTCGGCTGTGATCATGTTCACAGGCCATCCCCTCTCCCCCGCTTTGGGGGGGAGAGGGAAGGGTGAGGGGGGGAAATTTGCTTCTCTGTGGCGGCAGGCCGGGCTGGCGGCTGGGGTGGCTGCCGCGACTGCCGCCATGATGCTCGTTCCATTCATGGCGTACCTGCGTGAATCCAGCCGTGGAGTTTCCTTGCCGCTCTCCATGGCTAACGCCGAAGCGATGCCTCCCTGGGGGCTTTTGGGGTTGCTGGCGCCGCAGGGGCTGTTGCCGAGGAGCGAAGAGCCCATGCTGGGGATGATGACCGCCTGGACGTCGCTGCACTATGTCGGAGTCCTTCTCGTTGTGCTGGCCGTCACCGGTTGGGTGCTGCTGAGGAGAACTGGCGTCACCCGCACCCCGGTGGTGCTGGTGTTGCTGGGCGTGGCGCTGGGATTGGGGGCCTGGCTGCCTGGCGGTGCCCTGATCTTATCCATTCCGCCGTTTTCGTTCATGCGGCATCCGGGGCTGTGGATGTCTCTGGCCGTATTCGGCGTCGCCTGGCTGGGGGCGCAGGGGGCGGAGGAGCTGGAGCGCCGGCTGATGACACGGGCTGGCCGCCAAGCGTTGCAGGGCTGGGCGGTGGCGGTAGTATTCCTGGTCTGCGTGAGCATCGGTTCCAAACTCTGGAAGCTCGGCATCCTGAAACGCTGGCTCCAGGAGGGTGGCGTGCCGGTTGCCATCGATCTGGCCAGCCGGCTGGGTTCGGCTATCTATCCGGCCGTGTGGATTGGGCTGGGCGTGCTCGTGCTCTGGCTGGCTTCCCGGAAGGAAATCCCAGTCCGCCGGGCGTTCGCACTCCTTGCCGTGCTGGTCTGGTTGGACCTGCTCATCCTCCGGCACCAGGTGCAACCCTCCGCCCGCGCGGCGTGGATCATGGAGCCGTCCGTGACCGAAAGGTTTTTTGACAAGGAGGTGAAGCCCGATCGGTGGTTTCGGGTGTTCGTCACCCCGCGCCATCAGGAGAACTTAATGGACGAAGGGGAGGGCAGGAGGGGTGTGATCCAGAATGTGCGGGCCTCCCTGCGCTCCAGTCTGCCCGCGGTGTCCGGATTGCGCGATGCGGGTGGGAACAACCCGCTGCGGCCGGCCCGTCTGGAAACCCTGCTTGACCAAGCGGTGCTCGCACCGAAGCCATGGGCTGCGCAAGCGGCGGCTGTCTTCCGCCTGCTGGGTGTGAAATATCTCATCACGCGGAGCGACCTGAACGGGCCGGGATACCGGCTGGTGCACGACGGCTACACCAAGGTGTACGAACGTTTGGGGGAGGTCAGGCCGGTATGGGTTGAGCCCGCCGCGCACGGTACGGTTAAGGGGCCGGTCAATGGCCAACCGGGCGCCTGGGAATTCCGCGTGAAGCTTAGAAAGCCCGCCACCGTGGTTGTGAGTGAGACCTGGCTGCCCGGATGGAAGCTGGCTGTCCCCCTGGCGGGGGTTCAGGTGAAGCCTGTGCACGACGCGTTGATCGGGGTGGAGTTACCGGCCGGCGAGCATCAAGTCCGGCTGCGCTATGATCCCCCGGCGGTGAAGGCCGGGATGGCGGTGAGCCTGCTGGCGCTGACTGGTCTCATCGTTTTCGGCGGGCTCAGTCTGTTGCGGTCTTAAGCGAGATGCCGAAGCACCTGCTCGTTGTTGATGATGACCCCGCAGTCCGCCGGTCGCTTGGCCGTGCGCTCGAAGAGTATGGCCTCAAGGTGTCCTCCGCAGCAAACGCGGCGGAAGGGCTCGCGGTGTACGAGCACGGCGCGCACGACCTCGTCCTCCTGGATCTGTTTCTTCCCGATCAACACGGGTTGGAGGTGCTCAAGCAGCTCAAAGCGAAGGACCCTGACGCAGCGGTCATCGTGGTGACGGCGTCGGATGATGTGCGGGACGCGGTGGAAGCGATAAAGCTCGGGGCGCTCGAATATCTGGTCAAGCCGTACAATCTTGAGGCCCTGATGGTGCTTATCCAGCACGCGCTTGACCAGAGGCGCACGCGGATGGAATTGGGGGCGCACCGAAGATCGCAGAGCGAGCGGTATTCATTTGAGGCCATGGTGCACGTCAATCCCCAGTTTGCCAGCATCATTGCCCTCGCGAGCAAGCTGGCCCAGAACCCGACCGTGACGCTGCTGATTGGGGGGGAGACCGGGGTGGGCAAGGAGTTTCTGGCTCGGGCGGTGCACCATGCCAGTCCGCGGGCGGGCGGACCGTTCGTGCCGATTTCGTGCGCCGCGATTCCGGAGACGCTGCTGGAGAGCGAGCTGTTCGGGCACGAAGCTGGTGCGTTCACGGACGCGCGGCGCCGCAAGCGAGGCCTGTTCGAGCTGTCGGAGGGTGGAACCTTGTTCCTCGATGAGATCGGAGAGATGTCGTCGGGGATGCAAGCCAAACTGCTGCGCGCAATCGAGACCCATTCGTTCAGGCGGGTGGGCGGCACGGAAGACCTGACCGTGGATGCACGCATCATCGCCGCCACCAATATAGTGATGGAAAAGGCGGTGGAGGCGAAGCGGTTCCGTGAGGATCTCTACTACCGGCTCAAAGTCGGTTATCTGACGATCCCGCCGCTGCGTGAGCGCCCAGAGGATCTGCTGCCACTCACGCAGCTCTTGCTTTCCGAAATTTGCCGGGAGATGGGGCGGCGCCCGTTGGCCCTGTCAAGGGAAGTCCAGGAGGCCTTCACCCGGTATCCCTGGCCAGGCAATGTCCGGGAATTGAAAAATGTCCTGGAACGGGCGGTGATCCTTTGCGAAGGCGATGGTCCCATAGAGCTTGGGGCACTTCCAAATGATTTGCATGGCGAACCAGGCCGCACGCTTCCGGCAGCCACTTCGGAGTCCGCGCCAACTTCCCTGCAGGACATGGAGCGTGAGCACATCCTCCGGGCTCTGAAAGCCTGTGACGATAACCACACGCGCACCGCCAAGCTCCTGGGTATTTCCCGCACCACCCTCTGGGAAAAGCTCAAGCGTTACCGGCTGGCAATATAGCCTCGACCCAGTCCCAATTCATCCGTTCCGTATCCCTCATGGGGATGTTCACGTTGGCCTCGCGGGTGCTGGGGTACGTGCGAGACGCCTTGTATGCGGCGCGGTTTGGTGCCGGCTGGGTGGCCGACGCCTATTTCGTGGCTTTCCGGATTCCCAACCTCCTGCGCGATCTGGTCGGGGAAGGCGCTTTGTCAGCGGCCATCATCCCGTCCGTGAGCCGGGCGTTCGCAAACCGGGGGGCCCGCGACGCCCACCGCCTGGTCTCGGCGCTTTTGACCTGGGGGTGCATTGGAGGCGCGGCGCTGGTGGCGGTGGGGGTGCTGGCGGCGCCCGTCATCGTGAGCGTCATGGCGCCTGGGTTCGCCGTGTCGCCGCAGAAGTTTGGGCTCACGGTCTCGCTGACCCGGTGGCTCTTTCCCTTCATCGTGTTCATCAGTCTGGCGGCTGTGGTCATGGGATGGCTGAACTCCCGGGAGCGGTTCGGGCCTTCGGCGTTCGCGCCTGTCGCTCTCAACCTGTGCGTCATCCTGGCCGCGGTGGTGCTCTGCCCGCTCTTCGGCGTCCCGCCGGAAAAACAGATATACGGCTGGGTCCTGGGCATGCTGCTTGGTGGTTTGGCGCAATGGCTGGTTCAGGTTCCGGCCGCGCGGGAGCTGGGGTTCCGGTTCGGGTGGCGGCTCTGGCACGCCGGGATGCGAAGCATTGGAGCGCTCATGGTTCCGGCGCTGGCCGGATTTTCCTTTACGCAGGTGCACCTGCTGGTGAACACCATCCTGGCATCCCTGCTGCCGGAGGGGAGCGTCGCCCACCTGTACTATGGCAACCGGCTCATGCAGCTTCCCCTCGGCGTGTTTGGTGTGGCGCTCTCCACCGCCTCGTATCCGGTCGTCGTTCGTGCACTGGCGGCCGGCCAGCCGGGGGAGGCTTCTGCGGCGCTCAACTGGGCCCTGCGGCTTGCCGCGTTCGCCGTCCTGCCTGCGTCCGCGGGCCTGATCGCGCTCGCGCCGCAGATCAACGGGCTCCTCTTTCGCTTCGGGCGGTTTACGGCGGAGGACGCGGCGGTCACCGCCTCGGTGTCCGTCGCCTATGCGGTGGGGATCATCGGCCACGCCCTCATGAGGGTCCTGACGCCGTCGTTCTATGCCGCTGGCCGGCCATACGTCCCAGTGGCACTGGCCGGCGTGGGCGTGCTGGCCAACGCGCTCCTATCCAGCGTGCTCATGTTGCGTCTGGGGGTCGTGGGGCTTCCGATCGCCACCACCCTGGTCACACTGGCGAGTGCGCTCTGGCTTGGGGTGCGGCTGAGGGCGATCCTCCCCGGGGTGGGCGGACGCGGTGTGCTGGGCACGTTTGCACGCAGTGCGGTGGCGGCGGCGATCATGGGTGCCGCCGTCTGGGCCGCCGCACGGTGGGGCGGCAGTTGGCTCATCGAAGCCGGCGCCGGCGTCAAGACACAAGAGGCCCTGCTCACGGCAGGAGGGATCGCGTTCGGGCTGGTCGTGTTTGCTACCCTGGCTTGGATCATGCGCATCAAGGAATTTAAGGAACTCATCCAAGCGTTGCGGAAGAGGTCTGAATGAGGTCTTTCTTCAATCCCTCTCTCCCTTTGGGAGAGAGGGTAGCGAGATTTTTCTTATCCCTCTCCCCCCGAAGGGGGGAGAGGGGAGGGTGAGGGGGATTATGAAGATGTTCAAACTTCCTTCTGGGATCGGAACGGCCTTTCAACGGCGTGTGTGGGCGCTGGCGCTGACAATCCGGCGGGGGGAGACCCGCACCTATGGCTGGATGGCGCGCCGGTTGAAGTCCTCCCCGCGCGCAGTGGGGCAGGCGCTCAAGGCCAACCCGTTTGCCCCGCAGGTCCCGTGCCACCGGGTGGTTGCGGCTGGCGGGGCGCTCGGCGGGTACGCTGGCAAGTGGAACAATCCGAAAAAGCGCCGGATGCTGGCGAAGGAGGGTGTGAAATTCGCGCACTGATCCAGCGGGTGAAGGAAGCCTCGGTGACGGCCGAGGGGAAACAGGTTTCGGCCATCGGGCCGGGATTCCTGATTCTGCTCGGGGTCAAAAAAGGTGACACGCGGGAGGCGGCGGTGAATCTGGCGGTGAAGGCCGCAGCCTTGCGTATTTTCAACGACGCAGCCGGGAAGATGAGCCGGTCGCTGGCCGACATTCAGGGAGCGGTGCTCGTGGTCTCCGAGATGACTTTGTATGGGGATTGCTCCAAGGGCCGGAGGCCGTCGTTTGACGAGGTGGCGCCAGGATCCGAAGCCCAGCCGTTGTATGAGGCTTTCGTGGAAGCGTTGCGGACCGCTGGCTTGACGACGCAAACCGGGGTGTTCGGCGCCAGGATGGATGTTTCACTGGTAAACGATGGCCCGGTGACCTTTCTCCTGGAATCGTAATTTTCCTGTTGCAGCAAAGACTTTTTAAGGTTTGACGCTTGACGGAAGAAGAGGATTCTGGTTAAGGTGGAGTGTCTTCACAAATTAATCATAGAGCCATAGGGAGGAGGAAGCAGCATGTCGTACGTGATTACTGACAAATGCCTGGGTGAGCAGTACGCACAGTGTGTTGATTCCTGCCCGGTGGATTGCATTTATCCCGGGGACTACAAGGGCGAGGTGTTCATGGTCATCGACCCCGAGTTGTGCATCAATTGCGGCGCCTGCTTGCCCCAGTGCCCGATCCTGGCGATTGTTGAGAACGAGGATTCCGCGCCGGAATATGCCGAGATCAACAAGCAACTTTTTCCGGAGTTCAAGAACAACCCCAAAATCGAGAATCTACGCCCGCAAAACGACCCCCCGCGTAAACCGGAGAACAAGTTGCAGTAGCAATTTCACAAGATCATTTTGGTTACGCTTGGCTGCCCCCTCTCTCTTCCCCTCTCCCCCCTTTGGAGGAAAGGGGAGGGTGAGGGGGTTCTTATTATCGATGATTAAGTTTCTCCTGTTCATGAGTGTGGCAATGGCGGAAGCGGCGGACAAGCCCGGGGAGTTTCGTGACCGTGTTCCCCTGAGTGGAGCCTGGCAGATGGTGGAGACCGGAAAGCGGGCGGAGAAACCTCCACAAAAAGGCTGGCAGGAATTTTCGATTCCCGGCCTGCTGTCTGGCACCGGCCAGGGCGGGTCGAAGTTCGCGTGGTTCCGGCGGGAGATCAGCATTCCCAAGAGCTGGAAGGGCCGCCGGGTGTTCCTCCGGCTGGGAGGCGCCCGCTGGAACGCGCGGGTGTACTTGGATGGCCGGTTCCTGGCCGGGCGGCTGGAAGGGTTTACCCCGTTCGAGGTGGAGCTCACCAAGCACGTGAAACCCGGCCGCACTCACCAGCTTCAAGTCCGCTGTCGGGACTGGAGCGCCACCTTCGCTGACGGGTTCACGCTGCCGGAGGAGGTCAAGGGGGAGTTGCGGGATGCGCCTGCCGGGAAAGTGCTGGCTCCAATTGGCGGTCACTATACTCACTTTGGCATTTGGGATGATGTCTCACTTCTGGCAAGGCCCAAGGTGCATCTCAACGATGTGGCGATCGAGACTTCATTCCGCCAGGGCACCCTGACCGTGCGTGGCGCCATCTCCGGAACCGTTCATGGGTTCCAGGTCGAGGCTGAGGTCATTGACGCAGGCGCGACCGTCCTGAGATTTCCTCGAGGCGAGGTGACCGGGGAAAACGCATGGCGGCTCAGTTCGCCGTTTCCTGGGGTCAGAGCCTGGTCGCCTGAAGATCCCCATCTGTATCGGTTGCGCATCACCCTGCGCGGTCGGGATGACAGCCGGGTGTTGGACGTCCTGGAGGAGCGATTCGGCTTCAGAGAGCTGTGGGCTGAGGGTCCGGATTTTTACCTGAACGGGGTCAAGCGGCACCTGCTGGCCACGAGTTGCTGGCCTTCGGTTCAAGCTGAAACGCGCGAGCAGGTCCGGGAGGTGCTGGAGCAGGTCAAAGCGGGAAACAACGTGGCCTTCCGGCTGCACACCCAGCCCTGGAGGGAGATCTGGGTGGAGGAGGCCGACGAGGTCGGGGTGATGATCATCATGGAGGCGGCCCTGTGGTGTGATGCGGGCGGCTCGTACGCATACAAGGATCAGCGTTTCTGGGACAACTACCGGCAGCACCTGGCTGGCATGGTTCGGCGGGACCGGAACCATGCGTCGCTGGTCATGTGGAGCCTGGAGAACGAGATCCTGCACTGCGGCGCAGCGAGGTTCGCGCCGGATGTCGAGGCGCAGCTCGCCAAATTGGGTCGATTCGTGAAAGCGCTGGATCCTGCGCATCTCATCACCTATGAATCCGACCATGATCCAGGAGGGGTGGCGGATGTGATCGGGCTCCACTACCCACATGAGCTGCCCCAGAACGCGGATTACCCCAACACCTGTGACTGGCTCGACCGGGAGGTGAAAACCGGAACGGAAGGCGGGTTGCTGGGCAGCCGTGCCGCCAAGTTCCGCTGGGGCCGGAAGAAGCCCCTCTACATCGGCGAGTATCTCTGGGTTCCCACCGGTGATGAGTCACCGGGCACCGTGTTTTTCGGGGACGACGCTTACCAGGACCTCTGGGCCTTCCACAAGAAAGCCAAGGCCGCTGCCTGGGAAGACCAGACACTGGCGTACCGGCGGGCCGGCGTTTCCGGCCTGTGCCCCTGGACTGAGTTCGAGTCCGGGGATTCACGATTTCCGCTGGATCTCAATCCCGAGGTGAATATTCTGTACCAGGCCCAGCGAAGGGCCTACGAGCCGGTGGCCGCGTACCTGCGCGAGAAGGACAGCCGGTTTTTCAGCGGGGAGAAAATTCGCCGCACGTTTGATGTGTTCAACGACAGCGCCGTGAAGCAGCGCTTAACCCTTCAGTGGCGCCTGGCTGGGAACGGTGTGCACGGAAGCAAAACGTTGACGCTCCCACCCGCCGGCCACAAAGTCGTGAGGGTTCGCCTCAAGCTGCCTCCGGTGGAGAGGAGGAAGACATTGACGTTTGTGGCTGAGCTCATTGCGGAGGGACACGCCGTCCACACCACCTCTCGGGAATACTTGGTGGAGCCGCGAAGGCCCCTCAAGGCTCCGCCGGGTGTCCAGATCCTGGTGTACGATCCGGCTAAAACGTTATCCCGCTCTCTTCGTCGGGGAGGACTGCCTGTGAAATCCTTGAAATCACTTGAGGAGCTGGCCACGGTGGAACCCAGCTCAGATCTGCTCGTGATCGCCCCACGCGCGTTCGTTCGTCGGAAGGCGCAGGCTGCACTGACGCAGGTTGGACTTGAGATGCCCGGCGCAAATCACCTGCTGGCGTTTCTCCGGAGCGGCGGCCGGGCTCTGGTGCTGGAGCAGGACACGCTGGATGGGTTGCCGCTAGGCGTCACCCTGGTGGCGCATGCTTCCACGATGACGTTTCCACTGGACCTGCACCACCCGGTCCTGGCGGGCCTGACGCCGGACGACCTTAAGTTCTGGCGCGGCGATCACTACGTGACCCGTATGGAAGTGCGGCGACCGGCGGGGAACGGCGGGAGGGCGATCACTGTCTCGGGTGGATCCCAGGCGCTTGATCAGGCGCCCCTGGTGGAGCTGCCTGCCGGGAGGGGAGTTGCCGTTCTCATCCAAGCGTTGGTGGGAGAAAAGCTCAGGACCGAGCCTGCGGCAAGGAAGGTTTTCGAAAACGCGCTTGATTATCTTGCGTCCTACCGGCGGCCATCCGGCAACACGGTAGTGCTGTCTGAGGATGCGGCGTTCAAGGAGCGGTTACACTCGCTCGGGGTTGAGTTCACTGTGCACACGCGGCCGGTGAAGCGCGACGATCTAGCTGGCGCCAGGCTGCTGATCCTGCACGGCGGAGGCCAATCCATCCGCCGATCGGCCGGCGTTATCAAAGATTTCCTGCACAACGGTGCCCCACCAAAAACGGTGTACTGGCATGCGCCCGCCCCAGAGACGTTTGCGGCCGTCCAGCGTGTCCTTGAGGCGGGGAAGCTGAAGATCGTTCCGAGCCAGGGGCCGGTCATGATTCGCACGCCGGATCATGAGGTGCTGGCGGGTGTGACGCGGGAAGATCTGGCGTTCCGTGGCAAGCCCCGAGGGCCGTCCTGGATGCGGGCCACCGATCCCGATCCGACGGTGATTGATCGCGCCCTTGTGGTCGCGACGCCTTCCGGTGGGACCTTCCGTCTTAAGGCTAAGCACATGAAGCTGGATGGAAAGTCGGTCCGGCTCTCCGAGGCCGGTGACACGGTTGAGTTCTACACCAACGGCAGCGCCACCGGCAGTCTCGAGGTGCCAGAGGTGGGAATGTATGTGTTGACCTTGGTCGCTGGCGGCACGCCTCATACAGGCGGATGGCCGCTGGTTGCGATCAAGGTCAATGACCGGCCTGCTGCCCAGGTGAACCTGACCGGCTCAACCATCCGGTCGTATCCGTTCCTGGTCGATCTTCCCAAGGGCCGGAGTACCGTTCGCCTTTCATTCATCAACGATGCCTATGGCAGCGGGGAAGACCGGAACCTGTTCCTGGATGCGCTGGTGGTGAGCAAGACCCCCTTGAAGAAAACAGGTGTTGAGATCCTGACACTGCCCGCTGCGGTGAGCGTGGTTCCCGTGGGTACCGGCCGGGTAGTGGTGGACGGGGTGCGGTGGGACACCAACGTCGGCAACCGGGTGAAGGCCGACCGGTACGCTTCGGTCCTCCTGGGCAATCTGGGAGCTGCGTTTCAACCGCCACATGGGGTGGTGACCTGGATTCCTGCGCGCCTATTCGATATCGACGAGAGATTTAATCAAGTCAGCAAGCAGGCGGGAGAAATCCAGTTTTACTCATATGGAGAGGCCACGGCCCGGTTCGAGTGCGTGCGAGCCGGGGGGTATGCCGTATACGTTCGCGGTCACTCCTCCCCGGCGGAAGGCACCTATGCCA
>CAZPLZ010000050.1:0-19410 GCA_964587525.1 uncultured bacterium
CGCTGCCGGCGGCAGGGCCGCCTCCACGTCCTCGCCGGCCGGAGCGCGCCGCGACGCCGAAACGGTCGGCACACGGCCCTCGAAGTCTGCCCCTTCGCTCCGTTGAGGCTTTTTCAGCACCTGCTACCGGTCGGCCAGCGACCGCTCACCCCCCTCCGACCCGGCCAGGCTTTGGGAGGACTTTTTCCGCCGCTTGTTAAGGTAGGATGAATTCCGTATGAAGGCTGCGAGAAAACCACCTCAGCCTCAGTCACCTTCAGTGTTGTTGGTTCCATCCTTGTGGGTTGCCGCTGGGTTTGTCACCGTCAGTGTGTTGTTGTTCCGGGCGTGGTGGGACCAATCTCCGGTGAGCGTTGCGTTAGTACGTGCTTACTGGCAACGGGACGCGCAGTTTCTCTCTCCGGTGTGGTCGGTTTTCGCCACCACGTGGGGTCGGAATGTGGTCGCTATGGTTCTCCTCGCCGCCGCAGAAGCTGCGAGCTGGGCTCTCGGCCGGTGTGCGCTGCGCTGGGCCCTGGGCGTTGCTCCTGGACGGCTCTGGGGTGCCCTGCTTGCGCTTGGCCTGGGCAACGGCCTGCTGGGTGTGGTCACGCTGGCGCTGGGGTTCAGCGGGCTTTTGATGCCTGGTGTGTTCTGGGTTTTGCTTCTCGCCGCGCTCTGCCTTGCTGTGCCCCCTCTCTTTTTCCCGGGCTCGAGGACTCGCCCCGCAGACGACCTCCCCCCAAGGGGGGGAGAGGGTAGGGAGAGGGGGGCTGCCGTTCGTTGGATCGAACGGGCGCTCATTGGGTTCTGCGCCCTCATCGTGGTGGGCAACTGGCTTCCGGCCCTTATGCCGGAATGGTTCTACGATTCCATGGTGTACCACCTGGCGGTGCCGGAGCAGCACCTGCTCCAGCATAAGGTGGGCTCTCTCAGCCATACGTTTTTTTCCAATTTTCCATTCCTGCAGGAGATGCGCTACCTGTTCTTCCTCACGCTGGGTAGCGATATCGCGCCGGCGCTGCTGCATTGGGCCGATGGGGTGCTGGCGGCGGCGGCGGTCTATGCGCTGGCGGAGGTCTTCCTGGGCCGGACGGCTGCATGGCTGGCCGCTGCGATCTTTCTGTCGCAGCCCACCTTAAAGTTCCTTCAGCCTGTCACCATGGTGGAGTTGGGACTGACGTGGTTCGAGGTGCTGGCAACGATGGCGTTTGTGGGTGGCATGGGCTGGCTTACATCGCATGGAGAGGGGAGGGTGAGGAGGGGAGCTTGGTTTCTCCTGGTTGGCTGGTTTCTTGGCTTTGCCCAGGGTACCAAGTATCTTGGCCTTTTCGCGTCGGTGCTGCTCCTGGGCTGGCTAGGCGTTTCGTTCATGAGGTCTGGCCGGGGGTGGCGCTCGCTTGGTGGGACGCTGGGGCTGATCATTGGCTGGGCTTCGCTCTGGATGGGGATCTGGCTGGCCAAGAACTGGCTCTTCACCGGTGATCCCTTCTTTCCATTCCTGCACACGGTCTTTCCTGCCCTCAACTGGGATGAGTCGCAGTATCAGAGCTGGATGCACGACAACACCAAATACGGTACCGGCCATGGGAGCCTGACCAACTGGCTGAAGATGCCGGTCATGGCTTCGATCGGTATCCCCGCTTTTGGCACGTTCACGCTCAACCCGTTTCCATTGCTGTTCCTCCCGTTTTTGCTTTTGTACCGGCACCCGCTTGAGCCGGTCCGGTTCCTGGCGGTCTACGCCGGGCTGTATTTCGTGCTGTGGGCTTCCTCCTCCCAGCAGACCCGCTTTTTATATCCCATGGTGGCGCAGGCCGCGGTCGCCATCGCGTTCGTGGTGACGCGCCTAGGCGCGAGTTCCTGGCTTCTGCGGGGTACCCTCGGGGTGGCCACCGCGTGGATTCTGGTTGTCTCCGCGTACGGTGAAGTGAAGAACCGGTTTTCGAATACTGAACTCGTGCCGTACATGACCGGTCATCTGAAACGGGCAGAAGTTCTGCGGTTGGTCGTGTCATATTACGACACGATGGAAAAAGCCAATGAGGTGGTGGGGAAACGGTCACGCCTGCTCTTCATCGGGGGGGATGAGAGCTTTTACTGCAAGCGGAGACGGGTGTGCAACAGCAACTATGACCGGCCTTGGCTCGGCCAGCAGGCAGAACGGGCGAAGGGACCTAAAGAACTCTTGGCGCTGCTCAGGCGGCAGCGGATCACGCACCTGCTTTTGCACGAGCCGCGGTGTGAGGAGTACGCTGGCTACGGGATCTTCGACTGGGGTGAGCGGGCGAAGGAAAATTTTCTGAGGATGTGGCACACATATGGGCATAGGGTGTTCTTCTCCGGGGGGGTGTTGTTGTTTGAGCTCACCGCGGAGCCCATCCCGCTGAGCCAGCGCAAGACCGGCAGGCCTTCGTATTTCTACCCACCACAAGTGGTAGAGCGATCCCACGAACTGATTCGTAAGGTGGATACGCTGTTCCAGCGCCGCGACCCTGAGGCAGCTTACCGGACATGCGAAGAGTTGGTACGGCTGATCCCCGGCGCTTCGCATGCCTATTTTTACCGGGGCTATGCGAGTGAGCTGCTCAACAGACGAAGAGAGGCGATCGCCGATTATGAGACCGCGATCCGGCTGGGATATCCCCCCGCGGTGGTGCATGCCAACCTGGGCAGACTGCTGGAAGGTGAGCGCAAGTACCCCGAGGCGCTCAAGCGATATCTTGAGGCTCTCGAGTTGGATCCGAAGATGGAGAGCATGAAGGACCGGATTGCGCAGGTCCGTCCGCTGGCTGCTGCGGCGCAGAAATAAATTATGGAAACCGCGGGAAAACCAGTTCCACCTCAGTCGCAGTCACCCGCCGTGCTGCTGGTTCCGCCCCGGTGGGTTGCTGCCGGGTTTTTTATCCTCAGCGTGGTGCTTTTCTTGACGTGGTGGGATCAGTACCCGGTGCAACTGGGGTTATTCCGTGAATACTGGCTGCGAAACAAGCGATTCTTCTCTCCGGCATGGTCAAGTTTCGTCACCACGTGGATTCAGAATGGGGTCGCAATGCTCCTCTTCGTGGCCGTGGAAGCCGCAAGCTGGGCTCTGGGCCGGCGCATGCTGCGCTGGGTCCTGGGTGTTGCTCCGGGATGGCTCTGGGGTGCGCTGCTCGCGCTTGGCCTGGGCAACGGGCTCCTGGGGGTGGTCACACTGGCGCTGGGGTTCAACGGTCTTTTGATGCCAGGCGTGTTCTGGGTTTTGCTCCTCGCCTCGGTCAGCCTCGCCGTGCAGGAGGTCATCGGGCAGGCTCCCCCGGCCTCGAGGACTCGGCCCGCAGACGACCTCCCTACCCGGGCTCGGGGACTCGCCCCGCAGACGACCTCCCCCAAAGGGGGAGAGGGAATAAGGGAGAGGGGGGCTGGGGAAAGGGGAATAAAAATAGCGGGGTGGCTGGAGCGCGGACTCATTGGGGTCTGTGCTCTGGTCGTTGTCTGGAGCTTCGTGGGTCTCTTCATGCTCTCTGTGTCCATGCTCGACCGGAATACCACCACCCTCTCTGACTCGGTGCTGTTCGTGGCGCTAGCCGCACTGGTCACCGGCGGCTGGTGTGCGGTTGGCTGGCTCGTCGGAAACTTGGCTGGAGCCGTCCGCTGGATCGAGCGGGCACTCATCGCGTTCTGCACCCTCATCGTGGTGGGGAACTGGCTTCCGACCTTCCAGCCGGAGTGGTTCTACGATTCCATGGTGTACCACCTGGCCGTGCCGGAGCAGTACCTGCTCCAGCATAAGGTGTGCTATCTCAGCCATACGTTTATTTCCAACTACCCGTTTTTGCAGGAGATGCGCTATCTGTTTTTCCTCACGTTGGGTGATGATATTGCGCCGGCGCTGCTGCACTGGGCCGACGGGGCGCTGGTGGCGGCGGCGGTCTATGCGCTGGCGGAGGTCTTCCTGGGCCGGACGGCTGCGTGGCTGGCCGCTGCGATCTACCTGTCTCAGCCCACCTTGAGGCTTCTCCAGCCCATTACGATGGTGGAGCTAGGGCTGACCTGGTTCGAGATCCTTGCAACCATGGCGTTTGTGGCTGGCATGGGCTGGCTGTCGCACACAGCCAATCGCCAGGGGGTTATGGGGCAGGCCCCTTCCATGTTCCGGGCCAGGGGGGCCTGGTTTCTCCTGGTTGGCTGGTTTCTTGGCTTCGCCCAGGGCATCAAGTATATCGGTCTCCTGACGTCCATCCTGCTTTTGGGCTGGTTGTGTGTTTCGTTTATCCGGTCTGGCCGAGGCGGCGCAAAGCTCGGTGGGACACTGGCGCTCATCGTCGGCTGGGCGTCGCTCTGGATGGGGGTCTGGCTGGCCAAGAACTGGCTCTTCACTGCTGACCCGCTCTTTCCGATTCACACGATCTTTCCTGCTCTCAACTGGGATGCGACGCTGTACGAGGGCTGGATGGACGATAACACCAAGTACGGCGTTGTTCGCGGTGCGTCGCTGGCTAGCTGGCTCAAGATGCCGGTCAGGGCTTCGATCGACACCGCGCTGTTCGGCACGTTCACGCTCAACCCGTTTCCACTCCTGTTTCTCCCGCTGTTGTTTCTGTTCCGGCGTTCACCTGAGCCGATCCGGTTTCTGGCGGTCTATGCCGGGCTGTATTTCGTGCTGTGGGCGTCATCCTCCCAGCAGACCCGCTTTTTATATCCCATGATGGCGCAGGCCGCGGTCGCCATCGCGTTCGTGGTGACGCGCTTAGGCGCGGGCTCCTGGCTTCTGCGGGGTACCCTCGGGGTGGCCACCACGTGGATCCTCATCAACGCGGTGTACGGGGAAATTCACAACCGGTTTTCGAATAGCGCCCTGGTGCCGTACACCACCGGTCACCTGGACCGGTCAAGATTTCTGCGAATGGGCGTGCCATACTACGAAACGGTGCAAAAGGCCAATGAGGTGATGGGGAAACGGTCTCGCCTGCTCTTCATCGGGGGAGATGAGAGTTATTACTGCAAGCGGAACCGGGTGTGCAACAGCATCTATGATCGGTCTTGGCTTGGCCATCAAGCGGAGCGGGCGAAGAGTCCTGAGAAACTCCTGGCGCTGCTCAGGCGGCAACGGATCACGCACCTGCTTTTGCACGAGCCGCGGTGTGAGGAGTACGTTGGCTACGGGATCTTCGACTGGGGTGAGCGGGCGAAGGAAAATTTCCTGAGGATGTGGCACACCTACGGGCGTAAGGTGTTTGTCAGCAAGGGGGTCTTTCTATTTGAGCTCACCGCGGAGCCCATCCCGCTGAGCCAGCGCAAGGCCGGCAGGCCTACATATTTCCACCAGCCGGAGGCCTGTCAGCAATCCCGTGAGCTTATCCCAGTGGCGGACGAACTTTTTCAGAAGGGCCAACTGGCGGCAGCCTACCGGACGTGCGAAGAGCTGGTGAGCCTGGTCCCTGGCGCCTCTATTGGTTACGCGTACCGGGGCTACGCGAACGGGCTCCTGAACAAACGGAAGGAAGCGATTGCCGATTATGAAACCGCGATCCGCCATGGATATCCCACCGGGGGGGTGTACTTCAACTTGGGCGTCCTGCTGGAGAGGGAGCGCAAGTACCCGGAGGCGCTGAAGCGGTATCTGGGAGCGATCGCGATGGGCGTGAACGTGGGGGCCGCCCGGCAGCGCGCCACGGAGCTGGCCGTGCACCTCAAGCGCTACGAGCTGGCGCTGAAGCTGGCGGAGGAGAGCGCAAAGGCGAATCCCAGCGACCCTTCCTTGAAAGGCAAGATCACGCAGATCCGTCAACTGGCCGCTGCCGCACAGCAGTGAACGACTCGAAGGGCAAGTGGGGCGGAGCGCGCGAGGTCGGCACTAGAGCGAGCGCGCCACGGTGGGGCGCGAGAGCGTGCCCGAGAAGCCTGGCGCTCCGCCCCACGCTGCTGCTGGTCGTTGCGCTGCTGTGCGGTGCTCCGGCTGCCGCCTCCGAGGCCGTGCACCAATGGCTCGTCAAGTTTGCCGGTGCACCCTCGCGGTATGTCGGATCACCCGGCCATAAGGCGACGCTGGATGAGGTTGAGCGTTCCCTGCGCGCATTCGGCATCAAGGAGGTACGCCGTGAGCGGCTCACCGTCACCGCGCCGGTGGAGGATGAGGTGTGGATATCCGGTCCTGGCCTGGGCCGGGTGCGCCTGCACGCCGTCTGGCCCAATCATGTCCAGCTTTCAGCCACCTCCCGGGCGGGTTTGACCGGTCCGCTGGTGGATGCCGGACACGGGGAGGCCGAGGCCCTGGACGGCGGGCCGGTGGAAAACATCATTGCGCTGGTGCGGCTGCCTTGTGCGGGCGGGCCGCAAGGCTGGCTGACGCCGTTTGTCCTCGGCGCCTCGGCGGTGATCTTCTTGCCGCCCCAGGGCGCAGGGTTTTCCCGCGCTGAAGCTGAAGAACTGTTTCTGGATGTAGCGGCGAACCTGCCGCGGTTCTGGGCTCCGCCACGGTCAGTGGCGCCGCTCCTTGCGGCGGCCCGGCGGAAGGCCACGGCCACACTGGTCTCCCGGATGGCCTGGCGTGACATCACCACCGAGAACATTTGGGGCGTCCTGCCAGGCTCTGACGACCGGTTTCCGTCCGCCGACAAGAAGTCGACGGCTGCGTGGAAAGACAAGCGGGTGATGTTTCAGGCGTACACCGACAGCATGTCGGTGGTTCCCGCGCTGGCGCCGGGTGCTGAAGAGACCGGCGGGCTGATCGCCCTCATGGAGCTGGCGAAACATTTCTCTTCACACCGGGTTCTCCCCACGCTCTACTTCCTGGCCACCTCTGGTCATGGCCACGTCCTGCATGGGTCACATGAGTTTCTGGCCAGGCATATGCGGCATCACAGGTATTTCACCCGTTCCATCACCGCTGAAGAAAAACTGGAGGTGGACTACTTTATTGGTCTGGATTTGACGAGCGGGAGCGGCCAAGTCGCCTCATTCTCCCGCGGCACCTTTTATATGGGTTGGGAGACCAACGAGAAGTCTCTGCTGGTGCAGAACGCGCTGGCGGGGACGGCCCGGCTGCTGGATGAACACGCGACGAAGCTCTATGGGGAGCGTGCATCTGCTCATTACCTGAACGGGGTTTCCCCTCCCACCCGGTCCTGGAAAGATCTTCTGGGCTTCAACATCGCATTTGATGCTGAAGCGGCGATCGTCACGGGAACCCCGGCCCTGACCTTTGCCACTCCCTTCGATGCCCGGCTACGGACCGACACCCCCATGGACACGATGGGTAAGGTCGATGTCCCTGCTCTTTCGCGGCAGATCCAGACCCTCAAGGACCTGCTGTCCTCAGCGTTAGCAGATCCGGAGTTCTTCAGTGAAATGAAGGTGAAGCTCCCGGATACCGGCCGGGCGTTGATCGGGGAAGTGCATGAGTTCGAGCGCACGGTGACGGGACTGCCCGACAAGCCGGTCGCCGGGGCGCTGATGGTCGTGCGCTCCGGGTTCTGGGGGAGGACCAAGACGTACGGTCCTGTCCGCGCCCTGCACGCCGTCCTGAGCCGCCAGGACGATCCACTCACCCTCACGGTGTCGGAGACGGGTACATTCCGGATCCCGTTTCTCCGTCTCCACGAGTTTTGGAGGTGGATATGGTGCTCGCTGGAAGGGTACGTCATCGACGCTGACGGGACGATTCAGATGTCACCCGATATGGGGCCGATCACGAGCAAGCAGTTCAGCACGAGCATCTGGTTCAATGAGCGCGAGAAGAAGACCCTGCAAGTGCTCATCCGCGCCCAGCCGTTCACGATCTTGGAGCCAGTGAACGCTCGGCAGCTCCGGTTCCTGGACAAGATGATGGTCCAGGATGGCCGGGACCAGCCGTTTATGAACTTCGGGTTCGCCATGAGGCTGGATCAGAGCAGCGCTCAGGAATTCTTCTCGCCGGCCGTGGTGATCTTCGCGCCAAAAATGAAAGGTGAGGATGTGCGTGTCAAGGCGTTTCTGTCCACGGGGGCTTTTGGCGTCCAGAGCATTTTCACGGGGGCTGATGAAGCGCTGTTGCATCAGGAACCGCCGGTCTTCGATCGGGAAGAGGCTAGGGGGACCGGGTATCCAGTGAGCCGGGGGGTCCTGGACCGGGCGCCGTACGAGGGCGCCAAGGATATGTGGATCTTGAACGATGCCCGGGGTCGCCTGCTCAGGCGTTACCACGTGCGTAATTTCAGGATCGAGAGATTGCACGAGCAAGGACGGGTGGCGCTCCAGGAGGCCCGGAACGCCTGGGCGGGGAAGCGGTACGCGGACTTCCTGGCGGCTGCCCGCCGCGCCTGGGGCCTGGAAGCCCGAGCCTACCCTGAGTACAAGACCGTGGCCAACGATCTGGTCAAAACCGTGATCTTCTACTGTGTCCTGCTGGTGCCGTTCGCCTTTTGCATGGAGCGGCTCTTCTTTGCCTTCGGCAGCCTGCACCAGCAGTTGCTGGCCACGGGCGGGATCTTCCTTGCCGGGTTTCTGGCGCTGCGGCAGGTGCACCCGGCGTTTAAGATCTCGTCCAACCCCATCGTGATCTTTCTGGCGTTTATCATCCTGGCGCTGGGGCTGTTCGTGTTGGGGATCATCAGCACAAAGTTCCAGCGGGAGTTGAGGCGGATGAAAGGCGAGCGCGGGGATTACGAGGCGGTGGATATCAGCCGGGCGAGTGCGACCATGGCCGCGTTGGTCCTGGGATTGTCCAACTTGCGGCGGCGGCCGGTCCGGACCGCCCTCACGGTCACCACGGTGGTGGTGCTGACCTTCACCGTGCTGTCCATGGTTTCGATGAGCAGCACGATCGGGTTTTTCCGGCTGCCGAGAGGGGCACAACCGCCTTACGCTGGGGCCCTTATCCGGGAAACAGCCTGGCAGGTGCTGCAGCCTCCGACAGAGGATTACCTGCGAAGCGCCCTGGAGTCGGTAGCCCGCATCGTGCCACGAAGCTGGGTCACTGCACGGAGCCGGGGTGAAACCTTACAACTCGAGGTCACGGCTGCTGGTGATCGCCGGACCATGGTGTCGGGGTTGCTTGGGCTTGCGCCAGGTGAAGGGCATGTGCTCGCCCCTCAACGGACAATTGGCCTTCAGGGGAGGTGGCTTGAAGAAGGTGACCGGCATGTCTGCCTCCTGCCACGCACGCTGGCGGACCGGCTGGGGGTGTCTTCGGGCGGTTCGGTTCAGATCCGTGGGCTCGCGCTCCGGGTCATCGGCCTGTTCGACGGCAAACGGTTGAGCGAGCTGAAGGACCTGGATGGGGAGGCTCTGACCCCTGCGAAATTCATGGTGCGCCGCGCCCGCTATGACTGGGAGAAAGACGAGCCTCCCAAGCTCGCTGGGTCTCCGGATGAGGGGTTCCAGACCACGGAGCATCTCTCAGGTGAGAAGGTGGTCATCGTGCCACATGCTCTGGCCATGTCGCTGGGGGGTAAGTTGCGGTCGGTGGCCGTGGTGCCGCGCGGGTCCCTGGGGCCGGATGCGCTGGTCAGCCGGATCAAGGAGTTTCTGGTGCGCGCGGCGGTCATGGCGCTGGTATCGGATGGCAAGGAGACCAATCTCCTGACCTCAGTCGGGGCCGTCTCGGTGAAGGGGACACTTGATCTGCTGTTGCCCATCTTCCTGGTGGGCTTGATCGTGCTGAACACCATGATGGGCAGTGTTCACGAACGGGTGCGTGAAATTTCGATCTTTTCTTCCGTGGGCCTTGCACCGATGCATATCGGGGCGCTGTTTCTGGCTGAATCGTTCGTCGTGGCCATCGTAGGGGTGGTGCTGGGGTACCTGCTGGCCCAGGTCGTGGCCGTCGTGCTGCTCTCGACTGGGACCCTCGCCGGGCTCAGCCTAAATTACTCTTCCAGTGCGGCGGTAGGCGCCTGTGTGCTGGTGATCGCGGCTGTCATGTTGTCCACGCTGTATCCGGCCAAGCGCGCCGCTGAACTGTCCGTGCCAGATATAACCCGCAGGTGGAAATTGCCGAAGCCGCAGGGTGATATCCTGGATTTTGATTTCCCGTTTACGGCCGGAGCGGCAGACCTTGTCGGTCTCTTCACCTATCTGGCTGACCTCTTTCGCGCCTATCGTGACTCGTCCATCGGGTCCTTCGCGACGGACCGGGTCGTGCTTGCGCGAACCGCAAACGGGGTAGTGCTCACGTTCAACTGCTGGCTGGCGCCGTATGACCTCGGGATCAGCCAAGGGGTCAAGATGGAAGCGCTCCCCATGGAACTCCCGGGCCTCTACCGGATCCACCTCACGCTGGAACGCCGGTCTGGCGAAGCGGGGGCCTGGTACCGGCAAAACCGGAGTTTCCTCACCGCTCTGCGCAAGCGATTCTTGATCTGGCGCATGTTCGGTTCTGAACTGAAGACCCGGTACGGCGAGCAAGGGGAAGCCCAGATGCAGATCAAGCATGCCTGATCCGCAGCAACCCGGCGATGTAGGTCAACAAGAAGAGATCTCGCTCATCCCCTCGGATCTGAAATTCGAGGATCCGTTTGGGATGAAGACCGTCTGGGCGGCCCTCTTTGTTGGGATCGTCATGCTGCCAGGCGGGATGTATATGGGGCTGGTGGCGGGAGTGGGGATGGACCAGGCCGCCGAGTGGGTGACGGTCATCCTCTTCCTGGAAGTGGCCCGGCGCACCTTCACCACGCTCAAAGCACAGGAGATCTATCTCATCTTTGCCGCCGCCGCTTCCCTCATGTGGGTCACCCACTCATTCGGTGGCGGCATCCATACCTTTGGCGGCTCATTCGGGCTCTTCATCTGGGAGCAGTACCTGATCCAGCATCCGCTCATGCGGGACATAGCTTCCCGGATTCCCGACTGGGTGGTGCCGCCGATCTCCTCAGGAGTCTACGCTTCCCGGACTTTCTTCCATTCCGCGTGGATCAAACCGATCGTGATCGGCTTGGTGGTGACGCTCATGCAGATGGTGAACAGATACACCCTGGGCTATATGCTCTTCCGGGCCACGGCAGACGCGGAGCGGCTGCCGTTTCCCCTGGCTCAGATCAGCGTGGGCGGCACCATGGCGCTGGCTGAATCGTCCTCCGGAAAGGAAGGCTGGCGCTGGCGGGTGTTTTCCATGGGGGCGATGATCGGGGTGGGGTGGGGGCTGATCTACGTCGTCGTGCCGGTTCTCAGCAGCGCGCTCTCTCCGCAACCGATCCTGTTGGTGCCGATCCCGTGGATTGACCTCACGAGCGCCATCCATCCGTTTCTCCCCGGTGCGATGCTGGGAATCTCTACCAATTTGGGTATTCTCGTCGCCGGGATGGTGATAGGGGTCATCGCCAAGGAAATTGCCTACGGGCAGTTCATCGGCAGCATGATCGGCGGCATCATCATCCCGCCGATTCTGGTCTTGAATGGCTGGCTGCCGGAGTGGAAGCCGGGATACTCCACCATTCCGACTTCGTTTGCCCTGCACTGGAATTTCTGGATCAGCTTCATGGCGGGGGTGGGGTTGGTGTTCGGCTGGGCCGGCATTATCTGGCTGGTGCGCAGGATGATCCGGGATCGCCGGGAGCGCCGCGCCACCGGCCAGGCTGGCGGTGCCTTTCGTTTTCCGGAGCCTCCCAAGGACCGCGGGGATTTCTCGGCATTCTGGTGCCTCGTGTTGTGGGCTGGAAGCACCCTGGGTCTCGCGCTGTTGGTGAAGATCCTGGTTCCGGGATTTGCTTTCTGGATCGTCGCGCTGTTCGGGTTCGTCTGGACCCCGCTCACGTCCTATATCACCGCCCGAATGGTCGGAATGACCGGCCAGCAGCAGGGCGATCCGTTCCCCATGCTGCGGGAGATGACGTTTATCTTCAGCGGGTACCGCGGGATCGAGCTCTGGTTCGCACCCGTCCCGCTGTATAACCATGGGTGGGAGGCACGCCACTTCAAAGAGTTGGAGCTGGCCAAGGTTAAGTACATCAGTCTGGTCAAGCTCGTGGTCCTGACCACGATTCTGATGATTGTGTTTAGTTTCCTGTACTGGTCGCTCATCTGGAAATTAGGGCCAATCCCGTCCTCGGCATTCCCGTATGCCCAGATGATGTGGCCGCTGGGGGTCCAGAACCAGTACCTCTGGCTTTCGATCACCGATCCGGACAATCCGGCTCGCGAGTACTTTATGAAAAGAGTGCTGAATTTTTGGAACATCGGCCTCGGGATTTCTACGGCGCTGATCCTGTGGGGGATCACCACGCGGCTGAAGCTGCCACGATTGTTCTTTTTCAGCATGATCGGCTCGTTTGCCGTCTGGCCGCACCATGCGATCCCGACCTTTATCGGCGCCCTGATCGGAATGAGGCTGGGCAAGAAATTCGGTGTCGAGAAAATGAAAGCCTACGCGCCGATTCTGGCCGCGGGATTTGCCTGCGGCATGGGGCTGATCGGTATGGTGGCGATCGCGATCGCCTTGATGGCCAAAGCCGTAACCCCGATGATCTATTAACAGGATGCGGAAAAAGTCCTCCATCGGAGCAAAGGGGCAGACTTCTCGGGCACGCTCGCCGTCCCCACCGTGGACGGCTCGCTCTAGTGCCGACCTCGCGCGCGTGAACCATGGGCGCGCGTTCTCCGTCGCTGGCGCGCTCCTATGAGGGCCGGCTCGGACGCTGCCGGCGGCAGGGCCGCCTCCACGTCCTCGCCGGCCGGAGCGCGCCGCGACTCCGAAACGGTCGGCACACGGCCCTCGAAGTCTGCCCCTTCGCTCCGTTGAGGATTTTTCAGCACTTGCTACCGGTCGGCCAGCGACCGCTCACCCCCCTCCGACCCGTCCTGCGGGACTTTTTCCGGATCCTGCTAATGGCACCTGATATTCCCTCTCCCCCTTTGGGGGAGAAGGGGGAGAGCGGGGGACGCTGGATCAAGCTCAGCGCCGTGCTGCTGGCGCTGGTCGCGCTGATCGCCGCGGCGGCTCCGTTCATGACCCACCTGATGCACCGTTACAATCCTGCCGGCGGGGGGGTGATGCCACTGGGCGCCGCGGTCATGTTTCTCGCGCTGTGCACCGCCAACGCCTTGCGTACCCGGTGGGGAAAGCCGGTCTTCACCACCCCCGGGGAATCACTCGGGTGCTTCGTGGTTCTCCTCATGGGGAGCTGGGCCGCCGGTTGGGCGTTTACCGAGACCCAGATGCCGCTGCTGACCTCACCCTATGTCTTTGCTTCTCCGGAGAACGGCTGGAGTGAGCATGTCCTGCCGCATCTGCCTCGCTGGGCTCTCGGGCCCACCCAGGAGCCATACGCATCCGGTTTTTACAATGGGCTGCCCACCGGGACTCCCATGCCGTGGGGGTTGTGGGTGGTGCCGGTGGCTGCCTGGACGGCGTTCGCGCTGACGCTTGCGCTGTTCTGTGCTGGCCTGTCTTCTCTGCTGAGCCGTCAGTGGGTGGAGCACGACCGGCTGACCTTTCCGCATGTCGAAGTGCTGCTGGGCATCGCGAAGGGGTTCTTGACCGACCGGCGATTCTGGTGGGGGTTCGCCATCGCGGCAGTGATTCCAATGTGGAACTCGATTCAACCGCTGATGCCAGTCCTTCCGAAGATCTCCCTCTTCTTTGGCGGCGGTGGCGATGGCGTGGAGTGGTTTAAGGGGGCCTGGAAGATCATCATGCAGCTTAACATCATGCTCTTGGGACTGTTCTATTTTGTCCACCGGGACATCGTGCTTTCCATGTGCGTGTTCTTCTTTGTCCTGGCTCTTGAAAATTACGGGCTCAACCTGGCGGGAGCCAAACTGGAGCACACGGATGTTCTCGGGGGAGGAAATGTGATGGCATGGCAGACCAGCGGCTCGATCCTCATGCTGGTGCTGTTCAGCCTCTGGGCGGGCCGCCACACCCTCCTCGCGTTCATCCGCAGCGGGATCAAAGGTGAAGACCCAGGCCATTCCTGGATGTCGCCTCGCGCCGCTTTGTTCGCACTGGTCGTTGGATTAGGTGGATTGACGGTGTGGATGATGGCGCTGGGGTTGAAAAGCCCGTTAGTGCTCCTCTCGTTTCTCGGTTCGCAAACCCTGGGCTATATCGGCATGTCCCGTCTGGTCATCGAGTCTGGCCTGGAAATCAACTGGCCGGTGGATTCGACCAAATACGCTCTGCTGATTGGCGGGACCGCTGCGCTCGCGCCGGCGGGGTTCGTGGCGCTGGCTCTCTCGCAGTGCTGGCTTACAGGATCTGCGCATTTTTGCATGGTGAACTATGCCATGCAGGGAGAGAAGATCCGGTCGCAATTCAAGCTGCCGCGTGGACTGCTCGTGACCGCGCTGTTCGCGGTGGCGCTGTCCACGGTGGTGGCCATGTACACGACGGCGTGGCTGGCCTATGACCGTGGCGCGAACAACTTCGGCCACTGGCCTTACCAGTGGCATATGCGAATTCCGTATGACCAGGCCACTGACTCGATCCGCGGCGAAACGGTTGGCACCGATCCGGTACGGCTTGGCTGGCTGGGAGCCGGCATGGGGCTGGTGAGCATCTTGATTTTCTTGCGTAACCACGTTGTGGGCTGGTTCCTCCATCCGGTCGGGCTCATCTTGGCGGCAATGGGAATTCCTAGTGGCGCCAAGGGCAATATCTTTGTCTTCACGGGGATACTGGCCTGGATCATCAAAACCCTGATCCTGCGATTCGGCGGGGTGGAATCCTACGAACGGCTCAAGCCGTTGTTCGCGGGAATCGTGGTCGGCCACTTTCTCCCGGATCTCCTCGCTGGCATCCTGGACGTTATTTCATTTATCTACGTTGGCCACCGGTTGGAGTGATGCTAGGGGGAAGGCCGGAAAAGCTTCAGGCCGCAATGGGGCGTCATCTTTGAGAAATCATCGTCCAGCGTGAACAGCGGTGCGTTGTGAGCGATGGCTATTGCGGCGATGAGGCAGTCAATAGACGATACGGTGACACCCTTTTGGCTGCACGAATTGGAGATCCTAGCCGCGGAGAAGTGATGGGCGCGTTCAGCCATGATGATGGGGAATCCTTCTATCAGCTGCTTGAGTCTGGAAAATTGCGGTTCACTTTGAATGCCAGAGAGGAGTTCCTGGAGCACAATACCGGGAATCGAAAGGGGCGCATTCGCCGTTACCATGCGCCGCAGGACACTCACCACACGAGGCTCGGATTCTCCCCGCCGCCGGCGACGAAACGCCAGTGAGAGCAGTGAGGTATCGAGAAGGATCACCGCTTTCTGCGAGCACGCTTGTAGTCATAGGTAGGATTGAACTCGATGGTCCCAAACGCTTGAGTGGCCTTTAGCCGCGTGCGCCGTTGAACGTATTCCACCAAAGCCTCATTGACCGTCGCCCGTTTCGTCCGCTGTCTTCCGATTCGCAGGGCCCGTTCCAAGAGTTGATCGTCAATTGCGAGATTAGTCGGCATGCTGACCTCCTGGCTTAAAATGTTACACATAATTCTACACATAACTTCCTGAGAAATCAAACAAACAATAGCGTGAGGAGGAATTTATGAAAATCAATTGCTGTTGGCTGTATGCGATTAGCAAGTATGGGTACCCGCCTACCCTTGCGCAAACGAAGCGGGCACTGGGGGAGATGGCCGCCATGGGCTTTACCGCAGCAGAACTGGAGGGGGTCCGGGAAGCCAACTTGCGGGCGGTGTATGCCGCCCGGCGGGAGTTGAAATCGCTCTGCGCCGGCCTGGGGCTCAAGATCATCAACTTCTGCCCGGTCCTGCCGGATCTGGTCAGCCTCAACCGGCGCCGGCGCCTCAAGGCTGTGGACCTTTTTGAGATGGGGGCGGAGGTTTCTTCGTATGTTGGCGCCAGGCTCGTCCAGATTGACAGTTTCACCCCGCCGCTTACATTCAGGGGTGTCGCCCCGTACAAGAAGGCTGTCAAGTTCGATGAGCGTTATGTCGTGCGGGTCCCGGCGGGATTCTCCTGGGCGCGGCAGTGGGACGCGCTGGTGGACAGCGTGGCGCGGTGCCGGCGGATCGCGCGTTCCGGCGGATTAACTCTGCTGATCGAGCCGCGGGTAGGGGAGATCGTTTCAAATACCGACGCCATGTTGCGGCTGATCGCTGCAGTCGGTAGCGATCACTTCGGTGTGGTGCTGGACACCGGGCACCTGAACGGGCAGAAAGAGCTCCTGCCGCTCTCGGTCATGAAGTTAGGAAGCGCTATTAAATATGTCCACGCCTCCGACAATGACAGCCGCACCAACGCACACCGGGCCATTGGAGATGGCACCATTGACTGGGACGGCCTCATGCTGGCCCTCACACGCGTTCATTTCAGCGGTTATGTAGGTGTCGATGTCGGAAACGTGTCAAACATCATGGGAGCGTACAGGAAGTCTAAGAAAGCGCTCGAGAGGCTTGCCCGCCGGCACAGATTATAGTCTCAAGAAACTCCTTGACGGACTATAAAAGCAGGTGGATTAAGCGTTGGCTCCGGGGGTCGAGGTTGGCGAGGTTCGGGATCTCGAACCGGTTGCCCTGGACATCCGTGATCAGGAGGCGCTCATCCTCCAGGAAGCGGATGTGCTCGGTGGTGCCACGAATCACAAACTGACGCCGGCCTTTCTCGGTCTCCACGTCCCAGTAGGCTGCGCCGAACTGGTGGGTCAGCGAATACACCCTGGAAATTGCCGTGGTCAGATTGTGATGCAGCCGGTGGGCTTCCAGCACGGTGCTTGATGAGGCCGGCAGGCCGGACAGGTTGACCAGCAGTCCAACCTCGTTGCCCTTGGGTCCGAAGACGGTCGCAAAATCCTCCGGCTTGTACAGTGGCCGGCCCAGCTTGATCCGGACACTCTTGCATTGCCGGCCTCCACACGTCAGTTGCACGGTGCCGTCGGCGTTTGCCTTCAGGTGCACCTTGGCACCATCGAAGGTCAAAGGACCCCTGTGGTTTAGGCGGTGATTAAACATGGGCGGGTTCTTTCCCAATGGACAGATGCTTTTTGGCCTTGCGCCAGGCTTCTTCCTGCGCCCGGACGAGCCGGAAGTAAATACCTTCCTTGTGCATGAGTTGCGCGTGGGATCCGATTTCGGCGAGCCGTCCCTCGTCCATGACGAACACGCGGTCCGTGTTGCGCAGGGTGGAGAGCCGGTGGGCTGCGATGAGGGTCGTGCGGTCCTTCACCAGCCGCTCCATCGCCTGCTGGATTTTGGCTTCGGTCTCGCTGTCGACCGATGAAGTGGCCTCATCCAGGATCAGAAGGCGCGGGTTATGCAGGATCGCACGCGCAATGGCGACGCGCTGCTTCTCGCCCCCGGAGAGGCGGTTGCCCCGCTCGCCGACCTTGGTGTCATAGGCATCGGGTTTGTGCATGATGAATTCATGGGCGTTGGCCGCGTGGGCCGCGGCGATCACGGGGTCCGCGGAGGTGTCCGGCCGGCTGTAGCTGATGTTCTCGAAGATGGATGAGCCAAACAGAAATGATTCCTGGAACACCAGCCCGATATTCTGGCGCAGGTCTTCCAGACGAATCTTTTCGATGGGGACACCGTCGATGAGGATCTGTCCTTCGTCAGGCTGGTAAAACCGGCAGAGCAGCGCCAGGAGGGTGGACTTGCCCGAACCCGATCGGCCCACGAGGCCGATCACCTCGCCACGCCGGATCTTGAAACTCACATCCTTCAGGGCGGGCTTGCCCTTCTCGTAGGAGAAGGTCACGTTGCGAAACTCGACCTCGCCCTTGAATGTCGGCATCGCGATGGCATCGGGCGGGTCGTACGCTTCCGGCGTGGTGTCGATGGTTTCGAAGATCCGCTCGGCGCCCACGAACGCGCGGGTCATCCAGTTATTGATCGCACTGAAATACTGCAACGGCCCGTAGAACATATTGAGATACGCGATAAAAGCGATGAGGGTCCCGAACGTCATCTCGGCGTTGATGACGTTGCGCCCGCCCATATACCAGACGATCAGGATGCCCGAGGTCACCAAGAAGTGCATGCCGGGGTGAAACATGGCCCAGAACTTGTCCACGAGGAACTGCGAGTCAAAGACCCGGTTGTTCTGCCGGTCGAACCGGTCCATTTCGTGCTGTTCCTGCGAAAACGCTTTCACCACCCGGACCCCGGAGATGGACTCGGCCAGCCGGGTATTGAGGAGCGAGAACTGGTTCCAGGCTTTGTGGTTCAGGATCCGCACGTATTTCCAGAACAGGAACTGTCCCAGGATCATGATGGGGATCGGGAGCATGATCAGCAGCGTCAGGGGAACGGAATAGTAGAAGAGGATGCTGAGGATACCGATCAGCATGAGCGCGTTCTGGGCGAGGAAGGGGAACCCTTCGATCAGGAAACCCTGAAGGCGGTCGCTGTCATTCATCACCCTCGACATGATATTTCCCACGTGCCGCCGGTCGAAAAACTTTATGGACAGCCGTTCCACCGCTTGGAAGACATGTGAGCGAATATCCGTGGCCACCCGGCCGCCCAGCCAGGAAAGCTGTTTGCCGTTGTACACCGCCAGGATCGCGTTCAGCACGTTGATCGTCAGAAAACCTAGCACCATCCAGCCCAGGAGAGGAATATCTTTCTCCGGAATCACGTGGTCGATGATGTGCCGATAGATCGCTGGTGGAATCAACATGAGCCCCGTGCCCATGGCGGTCAGCAGAGCTGCGAAGGCGGTGTACCAGGCGTACGGTTTCAGATATCGCACGATTCTCCCTATGACCGCGAAGTAGCGGACGCAGAACGGACAGCGCTCGTGCGGATCCGGCAGGAGCCGCCCGCACGTGGGACACCGGTCCGGTTTCAGGTCGGAGGAAAGATTCAGCGGCTTGTCTGTGGCGAGCTGCTGGATGCCTTTTGCCGCCTCAGCGAACCGGGCCGAGAGGGAGTTGGAGAAGTGCAACAGGGGATGGGCGCCCTCCTTGGTGCGCACCATAAGCACGCCCCCCCCTACGACTGGCTGGATCTCAGCCGATTCGATGCTGTGAAGCGAAAGTGTCCGGGGGCGCTTACCGTCACCGTTGACGGCAGGGTAGACCAGGAGCTTCTTGCTGGTGACGATGAGCCAGCGCTCGCCGAACTTAAGTTCCTGGGTGAGGTCAGAGCACAGGTGCAGCAACACTTTCTCATCCCTGGCCAGTGTTTCCTGAACCTGGGCCTCGAGGATGGGAGGGAGCGGCCGCTGTGACAGCATAAAAGGCTCCTGATTAACTTGTGGGAACTCACTCATGGGATGGGATTTATCTTAGTCATATCAATCGGCTGAGGTCAAGCGTTCCTTAAGGTGAATTGCTTGACAGTGCTTTGATCAAGTGGCTATCCTGACCTCGCAGCAAAAATTTAACGCACCAAGGGGGGAGGTAATCATGAGTCAAGCCATGAGGGCAGCAGTAGCTGAGATCGTAGGGACGTTCTGCTTTGTGTTGATCGGCGCCGGTTCTATTTGCGCGGGCGCGGCTACTGGTGGGATCAACCTTGTGGCCGTTGCACTGGCGCACGGGCTGGCCCTGGCGGTGATGATTGCCAGT
>CAZPLZ010000051.1:0-6979 GCA_964587525.1 uncultured bacterium
CTAGGGCGAAATCCCACAGGCCGTCTTGGCCGGCGGCGATGGCGGAGGTGCTGGGACGCCGGCTTCCGCTCTTCCTAACCGACGGCGGCCTGCGGGCCCTGGTTCCCGTTCCGCTGACGACGAGGCCCGGGGAGCACACCGTGTGGGTGAACTTGAAAAACCGGAGGGTGAAAACAAAACTCACGGTGGTGAAGCGCCCAGCCCGCACCGAGCGAACATTGAAAGGCCTTACCGTGACCGCGGAGGTCGCCACCTCCCTGCGGTCGGACAAGGCGCAGCTGGTCAGGGTCCTTAAGGCGGTCTCGCCGGAGGCACTCTGGTCTCCCACCTGGCGCTACCCGGTGCCCGGCCCGGTGTCCGCGGAGTATGGGATCCCCCGCAGCTACGGGGGCGGGGCGAAGTGGACACACAAAGGGGTGGACTTCGCCATGGTCGCCGGCTGGCCGGTCATCGCACCCACCGCAGGGGTGGTGGTGTTATCCCGGAGGATGAACTCGTACGGCCACACCATCGTGCTTTCGCATGGGCAAACGCTCTTTACGGCCTACCTGCACCTCAGCTCCCGTGAGGTCAAGAAGGGACAGCGGGTCGAGGCCGGGCAGGTCATTGGCACGGTGGGGGCAACTGGCATGGCGCTGGGTGCCCACGTCCATTTTGGCGTCTATATCGACCGGGTGGCGGTGGATCCCCTGGAGGTTCTGACCCGTGGGCTGCCTTGAGCCCGGGTAGGGTGAGGGGGGGACACAGTGCCGGTGTTACCGCCTCGTGAGTTTACCCGCTCCGTGCGTGACTACATCCGGGCGCATGAGTTGCTGGCGCCGGGCGCCACGGTGGTGGTGGGAGTCTCCGGCGGCCCGGACTCCCTGGCGCTCCTCTATTCCTTGCACGAACTCTCCACCCCGCTCAGGCTCACCTTGCATGTCGCCCACCTGGATCACCAGCTCAGGAGAGGATCGGGGGCGGATGCCAAGTTTGTCAAAGGACAGGCGGTGCGGCTGGGGTGGCCATGCACGGCCGCACGCGCCGCGGTCGCCTGGCTCGCGGCAACCCGGCGTTGCTCGCTGGAGGAGGCTGGCCGGCTGGCGAGATACCGGTTGTTCTTCAAGTTGGCCCGCCGGGTGCGCGCCAGCCATGTGGCGGTGGGCCACCACCGGGATGACCAGGCGGAAACGGTGCTCATGCGGCTGCTGCGGGGCGCGTCGGCCAGCGGGCTCTCCGGCATTGCGCCGAAGCGGCGGCTGATGGATCCCCTCGCTCCAATCGCACGCCGCCCAAATACTGGGGTGTGGCTCATCCGGCCGCTGCTCGGCTCATCCCGCGCCGAGATCGAGGGATTTCTCGCCGCGCGCCGTCTGTGCGCCCGCCGGGACCCGAGCAATGTCAAACTTGATTTCCTGCGCAACCGTATCCGTCATGAGCTGCTCCCACTGCTGGAGCGCCGGTACAATCCAGCCTTAAGAAAGGCGCTCGCGCGCGCCGCGCAGGCGCTGGAAGAGGACGACGCCGTTCTGGAATCCCTGGCCGAAGCTGTCCTGCGCCGGGCAGGAGTCATGGGGCGGAGAAGAGTCGCGCTCAACGCGCGCGGCTTAAACGTGGCGCCGTTGCCGGTGCGGCGCCGGGCGCTGCGGCTCGCGGCGGGGCGGGCTGGGGCTGCGCTGAACCGTTTGACCCAGACGCACCTAGACGCCCTGGTGATCCTGGCCGCCGCGACGAAAGGCGAAACGCACCTGCCTGGCGCCATAGCCTCGCGCCTCGGAGACACGCTGGTCATCAAACACGTCTCGCATCGCTAACACGACGGACATTGTCTTGATGTGGAACTCCGGGACCACCGAGGCGATCACCTCACTCATCGCTTCATTCACGGCGAACTGATTCTGGACCGCTGGCGCTTCAGACGCTCTCCCACCACTTTCCTAGCTTTCGCCAACGGGTGGTTGGGAGCCGTCCGATACGACTCCAAGAAATAGTCTGCGGCCTTGCTCCATTCTCCCCTCATTAATTCATAATTGCCCTCCAACGCCAGGACCATAGCCAATATGTCCCGGTGCAGATCTTTGTGTCCCTGGTCTCCCATGACCGAAACCTGGTCCATGACCTTCCGTGCTTTGTGCATCCAAGGCTCAGCTTCCTTCAAGTGGCGAGCGTCCAAGAGCCGTGAGGCTTTCATCACCCAGAGGGTGACCTGGTTGAGCCGGATCATCTTGCGATAGGCTGGATACCGTGGCAGGGCATCCTCCAGCACCCGCTCGCCGAGGTCCAATTCCCCAACCCGTACAGCATGTGCACCAAACTCCCCCAGATTCATGCTGTCCATCATTCCTTCCTCACCAAATTTCTTGAGATAGCGAAACGCGTTGGGTGAATCGTTCAACAGTGCATAAGCGTGCCCCACATGGTTCCAGGCGTGCCCCACATCCGGCAGCAACGCGAGCGCTTTAAGATACACTTTCAACGCTTCCTCCTTGCGGCGCTGGTTTTCAAACCGGAGCCCGGGCCCGTACACCGCTTCTGTCCCTGGCGCGAACCAGATCTCGGATGGGGGAGATGCAAGCGGCTGCCGGCGGATCTCGTATACATAGAACCCCCCGCTGATGAAGTCGGACCGCTCGCTCCGCCCCAGCCGCACCAGGTGCCGCTTGCAAAACTCCACGTACCTCCGCAACTGCTCCTTTTTCCATGGAAATGCGTCGTACCAGAGCGTAGAAAATTCCACAGATACATAGTTAAATAACAGCCGCTTCGCCCCCAATTGCTTAAACTTCTTGCTCAGCTCTGCGACGTCCCCCGACTCATTCACGAACTTCCACACCACCGGTGTCATCCCCCATATCCCGTTGGAGAGCAGCCGAAACGGGAATGAGTACGTTCGCAACTCCCCAATCGTCAGCACCCGCCTCACGCGCGGCGCCCCAGGGCGCCAGCTCACCGCTGCCCGGCCTGGTCTCGTCAGCCATGGCTCCACCTCCAGATATGTCGTCAGCCGCGGCTGGAGCTGCAGCACGGACGCCCACACCTTCTTCCAGCCCGGTTGGTACGTTCCTGGCGACAGCGAGATCGCCGCCAATGCGTAGACCCCTAGGGCTCCTATCGAGACTGTTTTCAGACGCCCTGGCAGCCGCCCCACCTCCTCGGCCATCAGCAGCGCCAGCAGCCAGGTCGTCGGCATCACGTAACGCATCTTGTGTGACATCGCCAGCAGCAGGAATTGCGCTGCCACGCACGCTATAGCCGCTCGGCGATGGCGGGACCACAGGATCAGCACTGGCAGCCCCAGCAGCACCGGGAGGTATCCCTTCATCGTCGTGAACCACGCCACCAGTAGCCCGGTGTGCTGCAAGGCCCGGCTCTCCAGTTCCACTCCCAGATATTGTTGGTGCACCTCTTGGTTGGCCGCTGACCAGTCCAGTGATGGAAACCACTCGCTGGCGAAGGGGTACAAGGGATTCCCCATCACCAGGTAACTCTTCATCAACCACGGGATCGAGGGCAGCAACAGCAACGCGGCCCACCAGCCGACTCGCTTCCACTCTATGTCTTCGATATGTATCCTACCGGTCGCCGATTTCAGCAGTGGCGGAAAGCAGAGACACCACACCGCCACGATGGGGCCATAGACCAATTTAGAGGCTAAGCACAACCCCAGCAGGAACGCCCCCGGTGCCCACGCTCCTGCAAGCTGCAGGGTCGCACCAGCAATGAACAACGATGCCGCTGGAACGTCGCTCTTACTCGTAGTGGCCAGCAGCGCCAGCCCGCCGAAGGACATGACCAGCAGCGGCCCCAGCCATGCAGCGTTGGGGCGACCTAATTTGAGGCAACGCGCGGCAAACACCATGCTTGAGGCCATAAAACACAGCAACACCATGACCTTTGCCAGCCGGTCGTCCCCGGCGATCAGCGGAAGCGCGAAGGCGGTCTCAAAGGGCGACGGGTAATGGAAAGTCAATGGCACGTACTCATACACCGCCCGGCCCGCCTGTAGATACTGCCATGGGATTCCTAGGTGATACGCCCAGCTGTCGGGATTCCCCTCAGGCAGCAACAGCTTCCACGCCATGGGCGCAAGCCCCAGGGCGAGCGCCACCAGCCCGAGGACTCCTGCAGCCCGGCTTTCCCTGATCGCTTCGGCCAGCAGGAGGCGCCGTTGCCACATGGCGCGGGAGCCGCCCAGAAGCGCGAGGCCGGCTCCGGCAAGCGCCAGCGGGGTGAACAGGCCTGCGAGAGCTAAGCCGAAATAGACGAAACCGAGGGTGGAAAAGCCCAAGAGCAGTCCAAGCCCCAAGCGCTCAAGGGCAGAGATGGACCGGCGGTGCACGAACGGGAGCAGCCCGTTCCCCATCCGCGCGGCAGCTTCAGCCAGCAGCGCCGATGCGCTAGCGAGCACGAGCACCCGGACTATAAACAGCCCAAAACCCTCAGCGCTGATCATGGCTTCATTCAGTGTATTCTAAGCCGCATGCGCAAGAATGTGTGGTCGTTGTTGACGATTGCGCTCCTGGCCGTATGGGCGGCGCTTCAACTTGTCCACGACGCACCCTCCTGGTTGCCGCAATTCTCCTTGCTCATAAGGCTCTACAAATCCTTCATGAAACTTGGCACGCCGGAGGCCGGGCTCTTGTACGCGCTCCACCATCACGTGGAGATGATTGCCAAAGTGCTCGCCTTGCACCTTATCCTTGCCGGCGCCGGATTGCCTGCCGCGCGCTGGATCGCACCACGGTTTCGCCATGACTGGCTCATCGCATGGGGGATCGGGTTTGGCGTCATCAGCCTGCTGACGCTGGGATGGGGGCTGACCGGCCTGCTCTTTCCCCCGCCGGTGCTTTTATCTGCTGCAGCTTTGGGAGCTGTGGGTTTCCTGTTCGCCGCTCCAGGGGCACTGCGTACAACCCGTGCCGGCTTCAAAGATGCGCTGGCGTTTGAAGGACCGCTGGAGCGGTGGCTGGCTGTGGGAAGCGGCGCGGCGCTGGTCGTGCTGACCGCCATTACGATCGCCCCGGACACGAGCTGGGATGCGTTGGTCTATCACCTGCGCATTCCGGCGTTTTACATTCAGGAACACCGTGCCTTCTATATTCCTACGCACCACTTCACGGCGTTCCCGCTGGCCGCCGAGATGCACAACACCTGGCTCATGCTGTGGGGCGGCCTGGACCGGATGGGTGGAGGCCAGGCCCCCAAGCTCTTCCACCTCTCGTGCGCGGTGATTGCAGGGCTCACCGCCCGCCGGCTGGCTTGCCGGCTCGTGTCCCAGCGCCACCCTGGGATCAATCGGGCGGCAGGCTGGCTGGCGCTGTTGCTGGTGCTGATCTTCCCGCTGACCGGCACGATTGCGGTGCGCACCTACAACGGGTTCGTCCTGGCGGCGCTCACCGGCCTGGCGCTGGTCCTGGTTACGGAGCGCAGCCCCGGTGCATTCCGGCTGGCAGGCGCGCTGTGCGGGATCGCGCTGTCGGTCAAGTACACCGCGGTGATGGTGCTCGGCGTCCTCGGGGCCTTCTGGTTTTGGTGGCGGCCCGCTCCGTATCTCCTGGCTGCCTTTGCGGTGGCGCCCTGGATCTTCAAGAACGCGCTGCTGACGGGGAACCCGGCTGCACCATTTTTGACATCGTTGTTCCCGTCGAGTCCGGAGTCGCAGTTCCAGCTTACGGCGTACGCGGATTCTGTGGGCGGTATGAGCTTCAATCTGGCGGTTGCCAGCCGTGCGGGCGTCGGCTTGCTGCATGGCCGGCTCCTGCCGATGCTGTTGCCGGCCGCTCTCCTGTTGCCTGGCTTAACCCGGCTGGACGTACGGCTCGCCGTCTTCACCGCGGCGTTCACTGCGCTGTGGATGATCCTGGCGCCCGAGCATCGGTTCTTCACCCCGGCCCTGGCACCGTTCGCCGCACTGGCCGCGGCTGGATATGTTCGCGCCGATGTTGCGTTTGGCCGGTGGCTGCGGCTGGCACTGGGGGTGGTGCTCGCGCTGCACCTCCTGCGGCTGCCGTTCTCACACATGTCGTTGTTCGATCCATTGCCGTTCACGTTCGGCCGGGAGACCGCGTGGGATCACGCGTCGCGTTCCCTCTATCCTGCACCGTATTTCGGGCACGCCGCCCAGCGGGTGAACCGGGACCTGCCACCGGATGCCCGGCTGCTGCTGCTGGTTGACATCAAGTCGCACTACCTCTGGCGCCGCGCGCATCATGATTTCCAGTACATCACGCCTGGGCTCTACCTGCGCTGGCTCAGGTTGGGTGGCTCGGTGCCAGGCCTCCTCAAGAAGCTGCGCCAGGAGGGGGTGACGCACCTCCTGATTGTCCGCCAGCGCACGCGGGATGTGGGCCATCATTGCTCCTGGCGGGGCGATGAGCTGGCGCTCACCGCTGAGTTTCTCGCCGCGCACACGGTGCTGGTGATTAAGACGGAACTGGTGGAAGTCTTGAAAGTCTTGAGGACGCCGCAGCCCCGGCGAGCGCTGGATGGATATGGGTGGATCTTGTTCACGCACCCTGAGAACCTCCTGCTGAAGAACCGTGATTCGGAGGTCAGGTCGCTGATGGAGGAGACCGTCAGGCGGGCGCCCTGGCTGCGCGGCGCTCGGGCCTACCTTGGCATGGCGCTCGGCCGTCTGCAGCAGTTGGAGGAGGCATCGCGCGTGCTCACGGAAGCCGCTGAGGAAGGCGGGACGAACGCGGTGCGTTCGGCATACATCCTGGGACAGATTCGAAACTTCATGGGCGACCAGGCCGGCGCCGAGCGCGCCTGGCGCGAGGTGATCCGCCTTGCGCACGGAGCACAAACTCCTGCTGCTGGAGAGCCCCTTCAGAGGCAGGCGCATGCCGATGCCCACTATGACCTGGGGATTCTTTTGCATGAACTGGGGCGAAAGCGTGAAGCGCTGGAGGAGGTCGACGCGGCTGCCCGCTTGCTGCCAGACAACACCAAATTCGCCCGCGTCCGTGCCGAGATGTCACAGAGTCTGGGTCCACCATGA
>CAZPLZ010000051.1:7079-10132 GCA_964587525.1 uncultured bacterium
ACCATGAGATACACCGGGCTGGCGGCAGGGTTAACCTGGATTGCGCTGCTGGCCTTCGGCATGGCTGTCCATCACCCGCTCAAATCTTTCCCGCTCTTCCCGCAGGGGATCGATCCGTTCAGGGGGGAGGTCTTCGCCGCGGTTTGGGGAGATCACCTCCTTCAAGCGCTGGCGTTGGGCGTCTGGCTTTTGGCGCTGGCGGCGTGGGGGAAACCCGTGCGAGTTTGGAGCCGTACCCTCTTAAGCCGGTCGCCGCTCTCCACGCACGTGGAGCTGGGGCTGGGGTTTGGCCTGGCCGGGCTGGCAGTGCTCGGGTTGGGACTGGCTGGATTGCTCTACCCGGCGGTGCTGGGCGTGGTGGTGGCCGTCCCGTGGCTGGCCCTGCGACGGGACTCAGGGCCAGCCGTGAGCAGTGTCGAACGGCTGGCGCAACGTGGGTGGCGGCGCATACGCCTTATGCTCGAGACCACACAACTTCTACGGCTGACTGCCCTTCGAGAGCACACGTTGTGGAAGCTTGCGGTGGGGGTGCCGGTGCTGCTTGCGCTGCCCGAAATGCTGTCACCCGAGGGCAGTTGGGATGCCATGGTCTATCACCTGCGCCTGCCTTCCTTCTATCTTATGGAGCACAAACTCTTTCTGGTGTCAGACAGTCCCTTTGCTGGATTTCCCGCGCTTTCCGAAATGCACTACCTGCTCGCGCTGGCCTTGACCGGCGCGGACCGCCTGCCGAAGCTTATGCATGCCGCGTGCTGGCTTTTAACCGCCCGGCTTTTGTTTGTGGCGGCTCGCCCGTTCAGTGTTGCAGCCGGCTACGGCACGGCCCTCATCTGGCTGCTCTCCCCGCTTGGGATCCACCTGGCCGGCATAGCCTACAACGATCACGCCGTGGCTTGGCTCACGACGCTCTGCGTGGTGCTGATCGGAGTCAAAAGCTCATGCAAGTCTAGGTTTCTGCTGGCTGGGGTTTTTGCCGGGCTGGCCTTTGCGGTCAAATACACTGGCGCATTCGCGGGGGTCGGCCTTCTGGCCTGCTGGGCGGCACGGAGACAGCGTCCCGTGCCATCGTTTGGACTGCTGGGGTGCGCCATCGTGGGGGCGGCTGCGCCAGCCGCAGTCTGGCTGGCCAGAAGGTGGCTCTGCCTGGGGAATCCGGTCTATCCATTTTTTGGGCATGCGCTGGGCGGGATGCCTTCGGCGATGCTGGATTTCTGGATGGCGAACCCTCCCACTCATACTGGAGGTGGATGGACAGCACTACTTCTGCGCCCGTGGATTGCCTCGGTCGCCGATGACGGCGGGGTGGGGGCGGTCTTGAGCCCGCTCTGGCTGGCTGTCTTTATACCGGCCGCGTGCACAGGCCGCCTGAACGTCCGCTGGTCCTTCTTTGCTGCGGGTGCGGTGGCCTGGTGGGTGCTGCCGCTCGACAGCCGGTTCCTGCTTCCGCTCATTCCCGCAGCCTTGCTGGCGGTG
The DNA here is from genome assembly GCA_964587525.1 of uncultured bacterium. Classification (GTDB taxonomy): domain Bacteria; phylum Oederibacteriota; class CAKKQC01; order CAKKQC01; family CAKKQC01; genus CAZPLZ01. Next base: position 8,553 of record CAZPLZ010000051.1, read on the forward strand.
CTGCCAGCCTGGCAGGACCGCACGCTGGCCGTGCTTGCGCTGGCTGCTGCAGCCGTGCTCGCGCCGTTCTGCCTTCAGGACGCCGCCCGCGCTTCCTTCTTGCAATACGACACCCTGCCGCCGGCGCTGGGGCTGCGTTCTCGTGAAGAGCATCTACGGGCAGGGCTGATGCCTCAGCCTGAGTACTGGGAGACCGCCCGGGAAATCAATCGCCGCACCCCTCGGCACGCCCGTCTGCTGCTCGTGGGGGGCTTCAAGAGTTATTACATTGACCGGCGGTGCAGCGTCCCGCACCAGCACTATGACCCCGTTCCACTCCTGCGCGAGCTACGCGGGCTTACATCGCCGGAGCGGCTGGCGATTCGGTTTCGCCAGCTCGGGTACACCCACCTCGTGTACCTGGCACGGGCCGCAACGGTCATCCCGGATTTGCCGGGGGCGGAAATGAGTGCCACTGAGGCTGAGCGGTATGTGGCGTGGCTTCGCCGTTCGACGGCATATGAGTTCCGCCGAGGGGAGTCGCTGGTCTACACGCTGCGACGTAGGCGCCAGCCCCGGGAGCTGGGCCGGGTGCCACTGCTGGAGGAATTTGCGATGAAGGAAGTGACGGAACGGAAAACTGCGGGCGCGATGGACCGGCTCGCCCGCCTGGCACCGGAGTCCTCCTCGCTGGCCATGGCGCGCGGCGTACGTGTGGTGCTGAACGCAAGTGCGGATCCGAGCGAAGCCTTACGTCCGCTCTCCGCCGCAGTCCGTGACCCCGAGTCATCGCCGATCGCCTGGCGGGCCTTGGGGTTTGTCCTGGAACGTCAAGGAGAATCTGGCCGTGCCCTCGCGTGTTACCAGCGGGCGATTGAACTCAATCCCTCAGATGCCGAGGCCCATTTCAATGCTGGCCAACTGCTGACCCGCTTCGGCCGGTGGGAGCCGGCGTATCAGGAACTCGCCATCGCCGTGCGGCTGGAGCCGGGCCGGCAGGAGTTCCGCCGGGCGCTTCAGGAAGTCCTGCAACGCACGCGATGATAGAGTAGAAACGCCATGTGGTTGTGGGTGATTACTCTCTGGGCCACGGCGGTCCTCGTCCTGTACGAGATCCGGTTCCCTCTGCCGTTCGCTGACGTGTATCAGACCATGAGCGCGAGTTTTCAGCACGCCCTGCCGGTGTTCTCGCCTGGAGGATTTCTGGTCATGACCGTTACGTGGCTGAAAGCTCTGCTGGCCGTTGCGGTCTTCTTGGCCTTGCAGGTGGCGTGCTGGGGGGCGGGACGGCTGGTGTGCGCCTGGATCATCCCCCGTGAGGCTCGCGGCGACCGGCTGCGCTGGCTTACGGTCTGGCTGCTGGGATGGGGAGGCACCGGGCTGGGGGTGTTGGGCTTGGCGGTGCTCGGGCTGTTTGACCGGATCACGCTTGGGCTCGCCGCTGCCGCGCTGATAGCCGTAACGCTGCGCCGGGTGACGACATGGCGAGGCTGGCTGACCCAGTTTGCTCCGCCCCCCGCTCCTAGCCCCGAGCTCAGTCGAGGGGCTAGCCCTGAGCTCAGTCGAGGGGCTAGCCCCGAGCTCAGTCGAGGGGCTAGCCC
>CAZPLZ010000051.1:10232-11800 GCA_964587525.1 uncultured bacterium
CTAGCCCTGAGCTCAGTCGAGGGGCTAGCCCCGAGCTCAGTCGAGGGGCTAGCCCCGAGCTCAGTCGAGGGGCTAGCCCTGAGCCCCTTCATCGCTTGGCGCGGGTCGCAGGGTTCTTGGCGCTCGGGATCACCGGCGTGTGTCTCCTGTCGCCCCAAACGAGCATGGACAGCCTGATATATCACCTAGCCATTCCTGACCGGTGCGTGCGGCTGCACAAGCTTACCCCCATGGCCTCGAATTTTTTCTTTGACCTCCCTGCTCAAAGCGAGTTGTTGAAGGGCTGGGCCCTCGCCTTGGGCGGGGAATCTGCGGCGCGGTTGTGGTGCCTCGGCGCGCTGGTGGCGGGTGCGGTGGCGCTGTTCACCGTCGTGGAGCCGCTCGCTGGGGTGGGATGGGCGTGGGTGGGGTTCGGGGTGTGGGCGAGTAACCCGTTCTTGTTCAAGCTGGCGTTGGAGGGTAAACCGGACGCTTTTCTTGCCCCCCTGCTCCTGGCAGCCATGGCTTGGCTTATGCGCTTTCAGGGCAAGCGGGCGGTGCTGCTTTCCGGGTTGCTGGGCGGCGCCGCGGTCGCCTGCAAACTGCTGGCGCTGGGGGCCGTGGCCGTGCTTGCGCTGGTGCTGTTGCTCAAACGTGACCGCCGCTGCACGCTGGCCGCTGGCCTGGCGGCACTGTTCATCGGCGCTGCGGTCGTGGCCGGCCCCTGGCTGGCCAAAGCGTGGCTGCTCAATGGCGATCCCGTCTACCCGTTCGGACGCATGGGCTACGGTACTTCCGCCGCCGCGGTGGACGCCTACCTCGAGTACAGCCAGACCGTGGCGATGAGTGGCACCTATGCCTCGCCGCTGGAGAAATTCGTCTCGCCCTGGACCGCCACGATGACAGACAAGCTCCCCCCGTTCTGGCTCGCGTTTGCGCCGTTGGTGCTGCTGGCCCTTCGACGGGGCTCAGGGCCAGCCGTGAGCAGCGTCGAACGGCTGGGGGCTGCACGGGCTTGGCCAGCCCGGCTGCTGTGCGCCGCCGGCCTGCTGGGCTGGCTGGGGTGGCTGCTTGGCCCGCCACAGCTTAGGTTTGGCCTGCCGGCTTTGGCGTGGCTGGCGGCGGCGGGCGTGGCGGGGCTTGCCACCCTTCACGCCGCGTTGCCGACGGCCAGCACCACCATGCGCCGGGGCTTGGCTGGTCTGGCCGGCGCGGTCCTGCTGTTGCAGACGGCTCGAACGGGGTTGGGGGCAGCCGGCTCCGGCGCGCTCCTCGCTGGGCTGGGTTTGGAGGGTCACGAGGCGTATTTCAGTCGCGTCATGGGGACGTATGCCGACATGGTGGATCATCTGCGCCGCAAGCTCCCCCCCAACGCCCGGGTGTTGATGGTGGGAGAGCGACGATCGTTCCCGGCGCCCCGGGATGTCGTGGTGGCGTCCATGCACGAGCCCATCCCGTGCTATCCGCTCATCCGCGCCAGCAGTACGGCCGAGGGGTTGGCGCGGCGCTTCCGCCAGCTCGGCGTCACCCACGTTGTGCACAACCATGTGGCGTCTCTGTTCTACCGGAATTTCCAGACCATCCATCCC
>CAZPLZ010000051.1:11810-19338 GCA_964587525.1 uncultured bacterium
ATCCATCCCTGGATGCCGCGGGACCTGTCCGTGTGGGCTGAGTTCTGGCGTCGTCACGTGCGGCTCATCGTGCTGCCGGAGCGGCTGGATCTCGAAAACGGCGGGTACTACATCTACCGGCTGGCCCGCGCCCGCGCTGCGCCGCTGCCCACGCCGACCCTGCCTGGCATCGAGGGGGCGTTTTCGTCGGTGGAGGGGTATGTGAGCCGGGGACAGCTTCAAAAAGTATCCCGTCTGGTCGGGACGCTGGAGCAGATCGCGGGAGATTATGCTGAAGTCAAGTATTTCATCGGCAAGGTCTGGTACAGCAAGGACGCGTATCGTTCGTACGAGTATCTCAAGGGCGCTGACGCCGGGGGGCTGCGCGAGCTCACCCTGTGGGAGGAGCTGGCGAAACGGGCCGAGGCCCGGTGGTGGTTGGAAGAGGCGCTCGTGTATTACGAAAAAATCGCGCGGTTCGAGCCGCGTGCGGTTTCAGACCGCCACCGCCGGCTGCTGGTCCAACTGGCGAAGCGGGCCCGGAAGAAACTCAGACCGCGTCAAGCCGAGCGGTACCTGAGGCGCGCCATCACGTTGGACTCCACCGATGCGGCTCTCTGGTCTGAGCTGTCGGAAATTTTAGTCTGGCTGGAGCGCCGCGGGGAGGCGGTCGACGCTATTGAGGAAGCTGTCCGGCTGGATCCGGACCACCGGGGCTACCGGGGCACCCTCGGACATTTAAGGCGTGCGTCGTAACAAGCGAAAGCGCCGCTGGCAAGCCAAGATCCTTGGCCGTCGGACGTTGCTCCAGTCAAAGTTCTTCCGCGTCGTCGAAGAAGACGTGGTCCTCGGTGGCAAGAGATTTACGTACCAATTCCGCCCGCACAGCGGCGTCGTTCATGTCGTTGCGCTGACGCCGCAAGGCCAGACGATCCTGGTGCGGCAGTACCGCCATCCGGTCCGGAGGGCCCTGCTGGAGCTGCCCGCAGGTGTGATCAACGTCCGGGAGTCCGCCCTGGCCGCGGCAAAGCGCGAGCTGATGGAGGAGACCGGCTATGCCTCCCGGCGCTGGGTCTATCTGGGTGGCTGGTACCCTTCCCCTGCCTCGACGAACATGAAGAGCTATATCTTCCTGGCCCAGGGTGTGTACCGGGTCCGCCCGGCGGCGCCTGAGCGATTCGAATTTCTCCGGGTGGAGCGGCGGCCGTTTGCTGAAATGGTCAGGCGATTTGGGAAGATGAAGGACGTTCCGGCCACCTTTCAGCTTGGGCTAGCCCTCGCCGCCCACCATCTGAAAGAGGCCTAATCTTAAAGGTTGGTGTCCTGGGTTCGAGTCCTACGCGCCTCCCCGCATGTGCCAGTATTCGAACCACGACGCGGAAAGCCTGAACTTGAAGTGTATTTTCGCATCACCACATTGCCTTGGAAGAACGGGACAGTGTCGATTGACGGTCAATCTCTTGATCTTGGAGGATTCTATTCTGGCAACGAGCCAAAAGACCTCCGGCCACTGTCCAAAGATCAGGGGGGCACAACAATTATTGTCAGTGCTGTTTGTAGTCATGGTTGATATAATGCGTTCCTTATGGATCCAGTGAAGCATGTCCGAGGGAGGGTCATTTTCAAGAATATAATCTTCGCGGCGGCACTTGGCGTAATCGCAATCGCCTTTAATGTATATGCAAAGCCGGTACTCAAGGAGTCCGATACTAATGGGCCGCAAGGGCAACAAGCAGGATGGATATATTGGACGGACATTGTGGCGAACACGGTCACGCGTGCGGACTCCAATGGGGTGAGCGTGGGAGTCATCATTTCCACTGGCAAGGGACCAGTCGGTTCGCCTGCCAGGGGCCTGCCTGAGTCCGGTCCGATTGCCATCGCAGTAGGTGGGGGGAAGATTTACTGGAGTGATTTCATCAAACAAACGATTTCGAGTGCCAACCTTGATGGTTCGAAAGTCAAAACCATCGTAAGGGGCGTACGTGACCCATTTGGTCTCGCCCTCGATTTGAGCCGTGGAAAAATCTACTGGACGAGTCAGGCCATTGGCGCCATACGACGGGCAAACTTGAACGGGACGAAAGTTGAAGATGTTCTCACAGATCTTGGTGGCCGTTCTGGAGCCGGGATCGTTGATTTGGACATTGATATCGACGGTGGAAAGGTCTACTGGAGCGACATTCGCACCAGAACAATCATGCGTGCGAATTCCGACGGCACCGGATTGAGGGAACAGGTGATGGCTTTGCCGTCTGGAAGCCGACCACAACACATCGCCGTGGATCCCATTCGGAAGAAAGCGTACTGTGCGGATTATACCGCCATGATAATTTATCGCGTGGACCTGGCGAGCAAAGAACGTGAAGTGATCATCTCGTTTCCGCAGGAGAAAGGTTACATTGGGGCGATCGCTCTTGATTTGAAGAAAGGCAAGATATATTTTCACCACACCGTTTACACGTTCAAGCCCTTTACCATGACCATGACGATCAAGCGTGCGAACCTCGATGGGACCGATCTACAAACCGTCGTGGAGTCTGCCGGGGAGGTCGGGGGTCTTGCCTTTCAAAGCTTGTTGTGAGCAAAGTGGCAGGAGTAGTAAAGTACACAAATATAGGATTAAGAAATCCCTGTATTTATAAGTGTTTTCTCGCTTAAGGTTTATGCTCAAGCTTGACCAGAGATTGAAGATTTGGTCCAATAATGCGTCTTGTTTGATGCGCTCAAATGAGACATGGAATGTAAATGCAATAGGGATTTGATCGGTTGGTTGGGGCTTTCTGGTGACAAGAAACACCTAAACATGGAAGGGGGATTACGATGCGAAAGAGCAATCTCAGAGCACTGAACTTTTTGATGATACCTGCCGTAGCGCTATTGCTTGGCATGTTGGCCACTCCACAAAATTCCTCAGCGCAACCTCAACTCTGTATTGACGGTACTGGTGTTGCGGACCCTACAAATGACTGTCCAGAGATTCCAGCTGCTTGCACAAACACAATTTTGACACCGGAAGACCCTGCGTTGTGCGACGGGAAAATATGCCGGGAGGTGTTTGGGAAATTTCCATTCGGAGGATTTTTTCCTCAGTCTTGCCCTACTGGTGTTGGACCAATCGGCATGCTGTTCATGCCCAATGGTGATGTGCTAGTTTCAACTCCATTGCTGTTTGGTCATATTTTCGTGCATTCTCTTACACCAGACTGCTTGTCCGGAGTGAGTCCTGGTCCTCGCAGATTTCTTGCCATGGATTTTGCTCTATCGCTCGACGGGAGAGTGTTTTCTACCGACCTACGCTCCGCAGGGAATTTTCTTGAATATGAGAACGTATTCCCATACAGCCTGATTGCTATACACCGAATGCCGTTTGGAACGTCCTCTCAGAGAGGTATCACGAGAAATCCAAGAACTGGAGAATTAATCATTGCAGTCGGAACGCCGTTCCCGGGAGGGCTTCTCTCTTTTGATCCGATGACAAACACGTTTGACACGGTAATTCTGGATGATGTATTTTTTGGTCCTGATGGTGTGGTAGCGACGATCATCGATGGTGACATTCACTATTTCGTTGCTAATTTCTTTAGAAATAATGTTGTGGAAGTCGTTGACAATGGAGTGGATGATCCGTTTGTTGATCGAGTGTGGGACTTTCCACTCAATTCTTTTCCTGACGGCGCCGCACTGGGCCGTAAGGGGAGTTGCTTGGATGGTTCTATGTTCGTTGCCCGCAACGATGGAATTATTTCGCGTATCGATTTGAGCAAACCCGTCGATGATCCTCTCGCCATCAGGGATTTTGGCGTTGGCAATACGCGACATGACTTTGTCAAAGTCCCCTCGGCGAATGTTGAAGGGGTGGGGTTTACTATGTTTGTAACAGCCACTGATCGCATTGAGATGTTTCGTCCGGGAAACTTTGAACCAACACCAGGCGCCAGTCTCGCTCCAGCTGAGTTCGTTCCTGATTTTATCTGTGATCTAGCTGATCGTGGATGTCTTGGTGGGGGACCGATGTCTGCTAATGCGAATGCAAAGGCGCAGGGGGCAGCCGGTCAGGGTGCGTGTGGACAGTTCACAGGCCTGACGATGCACCTGCTCATGGCACAAAAGTTAATCGAAGACGGGAAAACTAACATCATGGGGATTTGCAACCATTTGCAGCAAGCACTCAATTGGGTCAATAATCCTGCGCATGACAATTTTTTTACGTGCCCTTCCCCGTGTCCAAGTGACTGTCCGGACCCAGCGGACGTCAGGTTGACTATGGTAGAGGGGATTAATTTCCTTAGGGATAGTTTCGGTTGTCAATGAACCGATAAGAAAACGCAGAGAAATCTGACCCAAAGAGGGCGGCAGGAGGAAGGAAAAACCCCTGGAGCCTTCTTTTTTTTGTTGCGCCCACGAATTGAAAAGGTAATGCTAAGATTAAGAGGGGAGCCCATATAGCTCGGGATTTGGAATTCTGATGGGGTGAACTGAAGAAGAATCTCATGAATAAATTTATTAGGCAAGCACTTCCCGTGATAAATAAATCGTTTATTAAGTCTGGGCTTAAACTTGGTGTTACTTGTTTGATTGTGATGGTATGTGTACCGGGGCTCGTGCAGTCTGCCTGCCAATATGCGCTCGCATGGAGTACAACTTATATCGACGCCTCAAGTTCTGGCGCGGCTGCCAGCTCTGTGGCTATAGATGGCAATCGGAATATTATCGTGGGAGTACGGGATGCCATCCCCGCAGAGAGCTGGAATATGATGATTCGTAAGTATGACGCCGATGGAAACTTTCTGTGGAGCCAAAGCTACAACAATCCGAACGACGGCGCAGATCATGCGTGGGGCGTTGCAGTAGATGCATTCGGGAATATTGTGGTGTCTGGGACTGAAGAACGTTTGGATTTACCAGGGGAGGGAGCCAACTGGCTCGTCCGTAAGTACGACTCCGGTGGAACCCTCTTATGGAGCCGCACCTATGACTCTGGGACAGTTAAGAACTATGAAATTGCTTATGACGTGGCGTTCGATCAAAGCGGGAATGTGATCGCTGTTGGCGCGCAAGGTGATGGGACGCTGCTTGATTTTGCCGACTGGGTGGTTAAGAAATATGATTCCGCGGGAAACATACAATGGACCCGGTTCCACAATGGCCCTAACGACGGGTACGATGTTGCTAGGGCCGTGGTGGCAGACTCAAATGGGAATGTCATCGTGGTTGGACACCACCAAACCCCGCCATCAGCGAAAGATGACTGGGTAATTTTGAAGTATGACAGTGCGGGAACGCTGTTGTGGAACCGTACATACAACAGTCCGGCTAACGATCATGATCAAGCTCGGGGAGTAGCGGTTTGGCCGAACAATGACATCGTTGTCGCAGGATGGGAGTTTCGGACAGACAATGGTGAACTTACCAACTGGCTAATTCGGAAGTACGACCCCAATGGGAATCTTCTCTGGAGTCAGGATTACGACCTTCCAGGAAGCGGCGGAGATAGCGGTTCGGATGTGGCGGTGGACTTGAATGGAGACCTCGTGGTGGTCGGTTATTCTGGACGCCCCGACTTGGGCCCAATCATCACAGAATGGGCTATTAGAAAATACGATCTCAATGCCGTCTTGTTGTGGAGTACCACCTACATAGAACCCAATAGCTGGACAGATTATGCCAGAGCCGTTGCCGTCGATAGCGAAGGGGCCATTGTGGTCTCAGGGGTATATTACGATACTGTCACGGCACATGTTACCTCGCTTATCCGCAAGTATTTCTGTCCGAAGGTTGTATTAGAATCTGTACTCACCGTCAGTCCTTCTTCAGCCTCGGTGGGACAGTGGGTCACTGTAGCTTTAACCGTCACCAACACAGGAACCGCGGATGCGACTGCGATGGCTCCTTCTTTCCAAATCAATACCGGTGTCACCCTGATGGTTCAACGGAGCGGACCATCTCCGCCAGGTCCACTGATGCTTGGTCAAGGGCTCTCGCAGGTGTTCAGTTGGACGTTCAGTGTTTCGGGCGCAGGCACAGTGAGTTTCACCGGGACCGTATCGGGAACAGATTCGTGGTCGGGTGATCCGGTTTCATCGAGTGCGAGCGTCGTCTTGTCAACGGCGCAGGCATCGATGCTGGATGCTGCCCTTGCCGTTTCACCTACGCCCGCGATCGTCGGGCAGTGGGTACAAGTGACGCTGACGGTGACAAATACTGGGGGAGTCAATGCGAACACCGTGAGCCCGGCCTTGCAGATCAATTCCGGGGGGGCTTTGGTGGGAGCGCAGGGTGTTGTCTCGCCATCAGGACCATTGACGCTCACTCCTGGAGGAACTCAGACGTTCACCTGGACCTACAGTGTGTCAGGAGCCGGGACGGTGAGCTTCACAGGCACAGCATCGGGATCAGACTCAGGGACTGGTAATCCCGTTTCAGCTAGTTCGAGTGCGGTGCTGATCACTTTGCAGCCCTCAATGCTTGATGCGGCTATGGCCATTGCTCCAGCATCGGTGGTCGTTGGGCAATGGGTGCAGGTGACGCTCACGGTGACGAATACGGGCGGCAGTGATGCAAACGGTGTGAGCCCAGCGTTGCAGATCGATACTGGAGGAACCTTGGTGGCGGCGCAGGGAGTTGTCACGCCTACCGGACCGGTGACTCTAGTACCCGACAGTGCGCAAACGTTCACCTGGACCTATAGCGTGTCAGGAGCTGGCACGGTGAGCTTCACTGGTACAGCGTCAGGAACGAACTCGGGGTCCGGTGTTCCTATCTTGGCCAGCGCTTCAGGGGTGTTGACCACTACAAAACCACTCTACGCGACCCTTGTTGCAAGTTTGGCAGATTTGTCCGCTCCTGTGGATCTTGGCACGGTGTTTGAAGTGGTTCTCGCAATTACGAACACCGGCACCGGGACCGCGGTGGACGTTTCTCCGGCCATGACCCTTAATAGCGGAGCAGCGCTGCTCATCCTGGTTAGTGGACCTGTTCCTGCTGGCCCATTGACTATCAACGCGGGTGCGACGCAGTCGTTTACCTGGAGATATGAGGCCCAAAAAAGCGGGACTGTGTTTTTGACTGCGCAGGCCAATGGCGTGGATGCCACGAGTGGAGCGACTGTGACTGCTTCTGCAGCCGGGTCGATGACGTTGCAGGCGGTGCCTCCGCCACCCTATAGAGGTTCCGTGCGCGTGTTCCCGAATCCGTATAACCCTGCCACAGCGGTGCGGGGAACGGTTAAATTTGAAGGTCTTCCCATTGGCGCAATAGTCCGAATCTACACAGTGCGGGGGTTGAAAGTATGGGAAGGGGAAGTCGTGACTCCTTTCATTGTGGAATGGGACGGCCGCAGCGAGGACGGCAAGCCCGTCGCGCCGACGACCTACCTGTGGATTGCCAAAGGTGATGGAGTGAAAGAGCGAGGTACACTCATTGTAGAGTGAGATGGAGTGCGAATAAGCGGTGGGTGAGTCTCGCGGTCTTGCTTCTCGGTATCCGGGGAGCAGAGGCTGCCAATGTCGGGAGCGGATTCGGCGAAACCCTGCTGGTTCTAACTTCG
>CAZPLZ010000052.1:0-19266 GCA_964587525.1 uncultured bacterium
AAGATCCTGCGAGTCTTCGCGCTAGAAAGGGGTCCGAACCGCAGCGAGTCCATCAGGGCGATCGGCCGTGCGCCCATGGTGAAAATGTCCCGCAAGATTCCGCCCACCCCGGTAGCCGCCCCCTGGTACGGCTCCACCATGGAGGGATGGTTATGGCTCTCTATTTTCATCATGACCGCCACGTGGCGGTCTACCTTCACGCCGCCGGCATTCTCCCCCGGGCCTTGGAGGACATGCGGTCCTTTGGTGGGGTACACCTTGAGGATCTTCCGGGAATGCTTATAGCTGCAGTGTTCCGACCACATCACGGAGTACATGCCCAGTTCGCTGTAGGTGGGGGTGCGCTTCAAGCGCGCTCCGATCACCCTGTACTCTTTCGCAGTCAACCCGAGCGCCACAGCCAGTGCTTCGTTCACCTGCGGATCCCCAGGATACGGTACAGGAGCCATCTCTAGAATTTTACAAACACTGAGAAAGCGTGCGTTGGTGCGAACCCCGCGAGAAAGGCAAACGGCAGGTACGCGTAGTCAAAGTGGTACTCGGCTTCCGGGCCCAGGAGGGTGGAGCGCAGTTGCCAGCCAGCACCCAGGGAAAAATTCGCTTTTCGGTACCGGCCAATTGACGCTCCGGTGCGCAGGCCCAGCCGGCCGCCCTGCACCCACTCCGCCCCAGCGGCCAGCCGCACATCCTGCTCAATGTTGACCACCAGGTCACTCGCCAGGGTAAAACTGTGCGGGTACATCAGCCGGTACCAGCTTACCCCCCCACGCACCCCTAGGGGGAGCGCTTCTCCTACAGACTCGTGTCTGATGGGATAGCCAAGATTGACCACGCTGACCCCGTACTGGGAGGGCCACCACACGGACTTTGGCCCCCGAGCCTTCATCAGGGCGCCAACATCCATCGCCACCGAGCTCGCACGCACGTCCCCCAGCGAAGAGTTAAACAGCTTGATGTTGACGCCCGCATGACCGCCGGATTTCCCGATCGTCCGTCCCGTCGAGATCATGAGCATCCCGTCATTCACCGGCACCGGCGCCTCCCCTGGCACCGGTGCTGGCACCGGTGCCCGCCTCGTCCAATCACTGACATTGTCAATAGCCGGAAGCGTGCGAAACAAGACGGTCCCGGCCCACAGGCCTAGCCGGCCCAGCGGGACCGAATAGCTTAGGAAATCCGTTCGCATGTCAGCGACACCCGGCCAGCGCATCAGCATAAGCGCCCGTGACCCCAACTGCGAGAGGAGTGCGGGGTTAGCGAGCAGACCGGAGAGATCGCCCGGAAGGGCGGTGGCCGCGCCGGCCATGGCGAGCCCTCGGGAGCCGACGCTGACCTTCAGCAGGTTGGCGCCGGCCGTCCCGGCCCCTGCGCCGCGCCCATGGGTTGGAAGCCACATCGCCAGCAACATCACGCTCACCCACACCCCCCTCACCCTTCTCCCTCTCCCCCCAAAGGGGGGTAGCTGATCGCTCATCTTATAACCACCACGGCTCGGATGTCCCGGGACTTGTTGATCTCCAGGACCACGAGATAGGCACCGCTACTGACCAGCGCCCGGCTGTCGTTCGTCCCGTCCCAGGGATCCAAAAGCAATCCCTCGTCCAGGGAATTGAACGGCGTATCTACAGTGAAACCGCCTTGATGCTGCCCGTCATACAGTCTCCGGACGAGTTCCCCCGTCAGCGTAAACACAGAGATCCGCACCCGGCCAGGTTCCGTAATCTGGAAGGCGACCTCAACCTTCTCCCCAGCCGCGGGCCGGAACTTGTTTCGGTTCAAGAAGAGGCGGTTTTTCGGCAGCTCGACATCAATGAGGACAGTCCGGTACGCCTCACCTAGATTGCCCGCGCTGTCCACGGGCCGGATGACGTACACGTAACGCTTGCCGTACGTCGGTACGGTGCAGTCCACAAACTCGAACTCCCCGACACGCGGTCCTACGGGTCCTACGGCGTTGCTACAGTCCACAAACTGGAGGGTCCCCACAGGCGGCCCCGCCCCATTGCTGCCCCCATCGCCATAGCATGCCGCCCATTGCCCTTGAACACAGGAGGGTGGGCCCAGCGCGTGGAAGCTGCTGCCCCCATTGTCGCTCCGGAAGACCACGTACTTGAGGGCCGCCGTATAACTGCCTGGGATCGCCGGACCCCATTTCAGGCGCACCGCGCGCGGCCCGGCAGACGCATCGGACCGGGCCGTGGGGGTACCCTGCCCCGCGGCAGGCAAAAATGGAACGGCCGTGAAGAACGATGGACATCGGTCAGGGCAACAGGGAAAGAACATGTAGTAATACGTCTTAAGATTCACGAGCGGCTGCCGACCTGGTGCAGCCCGGTCAAGGTCATCGTCCAGAAACGTCTCGGCATTTTCGACCAACATCTTCGTCCACCCAGAACCATCAGGATGGGTGGTCCGGAAGATCGTATAGATCGACACCCCTACTTCACCCGGATACGGGTTAGCCGACCAGTTCAGCCGGACCCACCCGTCCCCGGATTGCGTGAACACAGTGGCTCCGAACGGCAGCTTCGCCAGGTCCGTGGGCACCGTGGTCGCTGAAACCGGATCGGAATACACAGTCGCCGTGGCGGACAAGGCCTGGACGGTATACGTGTACGTCGTGGCGGCCGTCAGTCCTCGGTCCCAGAAAGCGCGGGTGTCACTTGCACTTCCGGTAGAGCTCACATAGACCGTTCCCGCCACCGCGAAGTCAACGCCGTTTTCGCTCCTGAAGACCCTATACTCCGTGATACTGTTGGCGCTCTCGTCGTTTCCGGCGTCCCAGCACAGGACGGTCCAGCTCTCCCCTACGAGTGTGGTCATCGGCGCCGGCCAAGGAGCCGCATGGGCACCGCCGAGCGTCAGGAAGAGTGCTGCCAGGATGTTCATCATCAGAAGTTGAACAAAAATGTGCCGATAAACGAGAACGCCTGGAAACTCTGATTCGGGATGGTCAGGTCCGTCACCTTGTCATACTGGCCGCGCGCCCGCAAATTCACGCCGCGCATCATCTCATATTCGAACTCGGTAATGTCCTGAATCTCCCGCGCCCGCCGGGTGCCGGTGGGCCGGCCAATGGCTTTATTATCAATGAAATTCATCTGGAAGGTGTGACGGATATTGAAGCGGTTGGCCAGCTTGATCCGCCACCACAGCAACGGAAATTCCAGGCCAGCGGATTTGGTGTATCCCAGCCCGATGCTCGGGCGAATGCCCTGCCGAAGGATGGTGACCGCCGGCGGAATACGTGTCCGCGACTTGTCAACAGCGACCGAGAAATTTCCCGTCATGTTTTTCAAGGGACTGAACGGGAGTGTCGCAGTCCCGCTGTGGCTCTCGCTGATGTTGACCGGGGATTCCTTAAAGTCAAACTTTGTGGACTTCCTGAAATTGTACGTGGTGTCAAATCCAGAAAAGTGCAGCCAGAACAACGGCGTGTAGCGGAACGCCTTCTGAATCAACTCCCTCCGCAGAAGCGAGAGGCCGGAGCCGGCCGTGGTGCTGGTGGTCCGGGTGCGCAGCTTCTGCGCCAATCGGATGTCCTCGCGGAAGCTCCAGTTGGGGGTGAAGGCCAAGGTCTGCCAGAACACCATCCGGCCTCCAGCGTTGTACGATTGGGCAAAGGCGTTGGAGGTTGACAGGGTGTCATCCTTTTTGTTGATCCACCACATATCTTTGGCCGAAACCTTCTTGGTCACCCGATCCTCCGTGCCATCCGGCTTTGTGATGTCATAATACTGTGCGTTGGTCTCGATGGTATAGCCAAAATTAAAACTCTGATCCCTGAGGAAGGACAACCAGTCGCCCGGGCGCAGGTTGGTGCTGGTGGTGAGCAAGCTGTTCGTCGTCATATTCTGCAACGTGAAATCCCTGCGCACGCCGGCGAGGTAATTAATCGACGGGGTCACCCCTTTCAGTCTCTCCAGCCGGTTGTCCAGCCCGACGTCAATCTTCTGGGTGACGGGACTAAAGCCTTTGCTGGTCAGGGACACGGGGTTCGCGATATTCGCGACCTGCTCTGAACCCACCGTGCCCCGGGAACGCCGCATACGAAACCCAGCCCGTGGTGACGAAGACAACCCGCCCACGAATGGCACGATGTCGCCGAGCCACGAAAAAGGCCGGTACGTCGTCCGGGCATCGTACTGCTCATCAAGGCTCACGGTGAGGCGATCCTGTAGGTTCCTGAAGTCTGGCGCAAAATCTATGCGTACCTTGGAGTAACGCGCGACCGCGGTGGCCTCCCCTCCCCTGCCCAGCGGCACCACATACAGGAGGCGGCCGTCCAGCGGCACCCTGGCGCGCGGCGCCACGGACCAGTTGACCTTGTTCAAGTCGGTGCCGGCAACCGACGTCAGGAAGCGCACGGTCTCCTCCCTGCGGTCAGCGGCAACATCGAGGGAAACTGGCTTCAAGTGCTGGCTGCTGACGTTGACCCGATAGCTCTTCACATCCCGGTCCGGTGCGAAGAAAAACACCGGATCATCACGATGGTGGGATTCCACGAAAGCCTCGTCGTGCGAGAAATTCGCGGTGATGGGCAGCCCGGGGATTTGCCTGATCTGCGCGATGCTCCGAAGGCTCCGGCGATGCTGGTCATTGGTCGCCGTCTGCAAGAAGGACGGCTGATCGATCAAACGGAAGTCGTTGTCAACCTCCCGGTACGTGGTGTCGACGATGATCCCCGCATTGGCTGGCAGGATCTCCTGGCTCGGATCCACCACGAACGTGGCTCCCATCGGTGTCGAGAGCCGGACGTTGACCTTGCGTGCGACCCCGGTCTTGTGTTCCGGATTCACCAGCCGCAAGTTGTTGATCCAGAGGGTTTCAGTGATGGAGACATCTGGAGGATCCAACCGGAGCACGCCGATCGAGAATTGCTTGACCCCGGAGAGGGTCGGGGTGCCAACCGCATGGCGGTTGCGATCATCCCTTAAGTTAATCACCTGCGTCTGCCAGCCCAGCCCAATATGGTCCAGCGGGATATTGTACTGAAAATAATTCCGGTCATCACCGCCAGCCCGTATGAAGAGGATCTCGCCATTGCCATTGTTGATCACATTGGCCTTGTTCACTTCGAACCTAAGCTCCTTATAGTCCAGCAGGTTTATCGGCGTGTGGAACACCCGGGTGGCAAAGTAATTCCCGCCCAGATCGTCGAAGAGGTTGTAATCGATGCGCAGGGATTTCTCCAGTGTTTCGGCTCCCTCCTCGCGCACCTGGAAATACTTCAGCAGCGGATCGTATGAGGCATCGATTTCCTGACTGATGGCGCTCACATTGAACCGCGAACTGTCGGGAAAAATTCCTGAATCTGCTGTCGTGCTCAACAGCCAGCGGTTGCCGGTGACGGCGATGGTTTCGATCCGAAGAGTCCCCGACGATGCCCCCGCGCCCTCATTCAGCAGCCAGACCCGCATATGCCGGATGACCGACTGGTCCCCGGCCGCCAGGTCAGCGGAGCCGCTCTTTCGCCTCGCCACGCTCACCGCCCCTTTCTGGGTTGAGATGGTAAAGTCGCTGACAAAGGTGTTCGTCTGCAGGGTTTTGCTGTCAAACCCCAGAGGAATCTTGATGAAGTTCCAGCCGGTCCAGTCCACCTTGATGCGATACTCAAAATACTTGTTCGTTTTCTCCAGCGTGCCATTGCCATTCATATCCTCCGTGTTCAGCACATCACTCCCGGGCCCCCCAGCACCGTTCCAGAACACGGCGTTACCGGCCCCCCAGTAAGCTGAGCCATCGTGGTTGATCCCATCGTCCTCGCCCGCGTTGAGGGTGAAATCTTCATTCAGATCTTCCGTGTCCAGCACATCGTTGGCATTGCTGTCCTCACTGATTGCCCCGATGTCGATGACAAGCCGATTGCCGCTGTTGTCACCGTGAACCCACAGCTCCAGAAACTGGTGGTTGCTGAGATCCAGTCCAAACGGTGAGAGCACATACCGCAGCCCGTCCCATTTTCCTGAACCCATATTCCGGTATTGCAAGTCCAGGGTGCGGGCCAGCTCGCTTCGCACGCCGGGATGCCCCCCCTGGCCGGTGCTCCAGGCCAACTCCTGGGTCCGGTCGCTTTCGGTCACATCCTCTGGCTTGGCGGCCGGAAACCAAGCGGACGCATCCACTCCAGCCGCGATCACATCGTCCACCCCTTCCATGCTGTCGATCACCGCCCCACCTTTTTCACCAGCCCCTGGTTGGTCAAACGTGTTGGGGTTGATATCAGAATGGGCGATTTCAGCCCGCACCTCCATCTCCAACGGCACAATGCTGTGCTCGAATCCAGGGAAAATCTGGACCACGCTGGAGAGGTCCCTACGCGAAAAGAATGTCCGCCCGTCCGCCCCCACCACCCTCGTGCTCTTGGGCGCCGCAGTTGGAGACGGCGCATCCTGGGGATTCTGGTCGTTGTTCGTCAGATAGGTGACGCCGACGGCTGTCTTATCGGACAGCGTGTACTGCGCACGCGCCCCCCACAGGAAACTCTGGAATTGCCCTCCGAACGGCAGGTATTCATAATCAATCTGGATCCGTGAATCATGCCGGATCTGCTCCTGACGCAGGAACGTCACCTGCCCGAAGTCATAATCAATGAAGTAGTCCACCTCCCGGGACAGGAGCCGGCCGTCCATGGTGATCCGCTCGCTGCCGCGCACGACATTGATGTTGCGCAACCGGTATGACAGCACCCGGGTGAGGAACCGCAGCTTGATCTTGTAACGCGAAATCGTCGTTCCATTAGTGCCGTAGGCGTACGCGTTTCCCCCCACGCCATAGAAATTATTCACAGGATCGTACGCAAACGGCTGCTCCTCAACCAGCGGGTACAGCAACCCAGGCGGGCACAGTGACGGGTCGCAGCTCACGGCGACCCAGGTGGCGGATGGGCAGGTGGGCCCCAGCGCGCTCCGGCACTCGTTCGCCGGATCGTTCCGCATCTTCAAAATTCCGAAATCATAAAATTCCGAGTCCAGCACGGGCTGCGCAATCCCGGTCACCTCATTGCCGCTCGCATCAAATATCCGGATCGTGAATTCGGGATCGAAATCTTTGGGAACGATGTTCCGGAACCCGATCTGGTACACGTTGGTGATCATGTGGGCGTCCCCAACCCCGGTGTTACGCCCGTCAAAGATCAAGTGGGCGTCCGTCGTGGTCTCTGCCCAATTCACCGCCGTGATATCCCAGTTGGACTTCAGGGCATCCGGGGTCCCATCGCCGTCGAGGTCGGGGGTCCCTATGAGGGCTTCGACCCCCGCGTTGGGATCATTGTTGAAGTACACCCGTGTGCCATCCCCATACTCGAAGGCGACGGCAATAGCCGCACCGTTGGACACGAACCGGTTGAAGATGATGATCCCTCTGTCGTAATCAATGGAGTAATCCGCCCCCTGGGCCAGAAGATCAAAATTAAAGTCCCCGACAGACTTCGTGACGCCGGGGACATCAGTACGTTCGACACCATCATCCATCCAGACCCGTTCGGTGCCGATTTTGATGCCAAGGCGCGCCTTCACCGTCTCGGGGTTGGAGATATAGAAATACTTTCTTGATACGTACGCGGTGTCCCGGATATCCTGTTCCTTTTTTGAATTGCTGCCCACGAACGACTCGCTCGCGTTGATCCCCTGGGTCTGGGTAGCGATACCCGTCACGCGCAGTTTCTCGACCGGCCTGGCCTGCAACCGCACCCCGAAGAGCTGTTTGTCGTACCCGGTGAACTCCGTTTCGGACAACTGGAGCCGGATGTCGCCGAACTCGGCCCGCTCGATGGTCTCCTGCGGATCGCCGGCGTACACCACGGAGATGCGCTGCCGGGTCTGGTCAGGCGCCGTATCGTCATAATCCACATTCACGGATATTTTCTTGCCCACCGTTCCGTTCAGCCGCACCTGAAGCTGCTGCTCCAGATTCAACCGCTGGCTCTGGGGTCCGGACAGTTGAGATGTGCCGGGGGAAAATTTGGGCGTGCGAACCGTGAATCCCATCGAGACCACTTTCCGCCCCGACACGCTGAGCTGGCTCTCCCCAAATCCTTCCCACCCTATTTTCGGAATCTCGCTGATCACCTTCGCCCCCTCCGGGCGGGCCCGCGCTTCCTCGGAAGGCTCACTCAGCCGGCCTTCCTCATCCACCGCCTTGACGGTATAGAAATACACCACGCCGTTCTCCGGCGGCTCAATGGAATTGGCCTCGTTATCGATGAATTCGGTGCCGGTGATCAGCGAGCGGTTCACCGGGACCGTGCCGTACTTTCCAGGCTCCGTGCTGCGGTAAATGTTGTACCCGAGGATATTCGCCGCCGGAGAGGGTAGCCAGCTCAAGTTGACTGCCCGGTCAGACCCAATCGCCACCACAGCTTCCGGTGGAGGAGGCTTTGCCGCCTCGCCTTCAGCCGGCGAGGGCACCGCCTCGCTGGCCACCGGGATCTCCTGCGCGTGCACGTGCCACACGAATGCTCCTAGGTTCAGGTACACCCCTATCGATACAGCCACGGCGATGCCCTTAAGGTGGGTCTTCAGAAGTCCCACAGACCCCTCCCCATCTTTTCCATCAGATCCAGATCGAGGGAGAGCACCACGGAGACGAAGGGCGCGGATGCAACACCGGCGAGCATCTTCTCCACGAGCCGCAAATCAAGGAGCTTGGTTTCGCCGTTGGCGCCGATCAACCGGTACGGGACACCTTGCGGGTCATACTCCAGCATGTAATGGTAGGTGCGTGCCGAACCCCGTTGTTGCTCTCCCTCATGAGCAGGCCGGCCTTCATCAACTTCCACCCCGCTGATTTCCCCGTTGTATCTGTAGTGAAGGCGGATCCACCTCCCCACGCTGTTGAACAAGAACTTCACAAGGTTCAAATCCGGATGGTAATCGAGTTTGACCCATTCCCCGCTTGAATCCGCTGCATAGCTCAGCCGGCCGTTCTCGTCGTAGTACCACCGCATGAAGCTTCCGTCATGGCGGTCCAGTTGAGTAAGGTTGAGGTTGAGGTCGCGCTCAACGGTATGGATGACTCCCGCGGCGAGGCGCAACGCGCGCTCAACCAGAACCCCGCGTTGATCGTACCGGTCAATGACGACGTTTAGTTCGCGGCGGTATTGAAGCAGCGTGGGCCAGAGGGCGATCTCGGTTTCCCGCTTCTCGGTCCCGCGATAGGCCAGCCGCATAAAGGGAGCGCCACCAGGATCCATGACTTCTTGTACCCGGTCTTGCTCGTCGTACAGAAATGAAACTCCTCCCAGCCGCTGCCAATCCCTCACGTGCAGATCTTTCACCCATGCCAGCCGTCCCTGAGCGTCATACCGGTACTGCACGCCCAGTTGGGTGTAGGAAACCACCTGGGAAAGTCGTCCGTACTCGTCATACTCGTACAACGTTTGATCGCCGGAGGTTGAAGTCACCTGGGTAATCCGGCCCTCGTCATCGTATGAGAACAAAACCCCCGGCCCGGTCTGCTCCGGCACGATCGCAGGAAGCAGATCGGCTGGCTCCTCCACTGGCGCCTTGGATCGTGTGAAGATCCGTACGCCCGTGCGAATGCAGTTCACCGCCACGAGCCGTTGGTCCTGATACGTTAAGCGCAGGCGGGCATCAAGGCGGTTTCCAATCTCCAGAAGCTTTCCGGTCTCGTCGAACAGCAGGAAAAATCCGGTGTCCTCAGTCAGCAGATACCCGGTTTCGGACCGCGTGAGCTCATCACGGAAGCCGGGGGGTGAACGGTACGTTCCGTCCTGGTTTGGTCGGTAACAGAAGCGGGAGCCATCCCACCGGGTGTAGTGAATCTCCCCATTAGACTGGACATGAAGCCGCGCGGAAAAATTGTGCGACCAGCCAAGGCCGAATGCTCCAGGCTCCCGGGAAAGACCGTTGTACACCCGATACAGAATCACGTTGAGCCCTTCGCACAATTCAGCCGCGTCCAGGGAGGCCACAAACAAGTTTCCTGAAAACGTGTTGACCGTGGGAAATTCGACCAGCCCTTGAGCTAGATCGCTTTCGATCCCTTGGGACTCCATGTACAGCCGGCTGAGGAGGCTGGAGAGTCCCTCAAGAAATTTTTCCTCGTGTTCGTCCCTCCCCCAGGCGTGCAGGTGGGCCTCGTCGCGGCTGGCACGCAGCGGCATCAACTGCTCGCCGGTTAGGGAGGCGGGGGCCAGGAACACGCCGAACGGCAGCCCGGGGTGCGGCCACGCATAATCCAAAAACGCCAGGCGGGCATCCTGCCACCACGGCACCCCGATCTTTATCCCAGCCGGTTGATGATAGGCGCGCACGGTCGGAAGCCCCAGCCCATCTCGCGCCAGCGTGCGATGGCACGTAAGGAACGGCGATTGAACCGCTGACTGGCTTGCGATGAGCAGGGTGGATGTGACAGGAGCATACGCCACCGTTACGGATGCGGAAAATGCTCCCAGGAGAATGAAAATCCTGATACTCACTTTGTATTTTACCGCAGCGGGTGCTGCAATACTAGGTGAGATTTTAAAGACGCGATGGCCGCCGGAAAAACCGGAGCCTCAGCTCCCCAATCAGGCTTCGGTCAGTAGCTGCGACTCCGACAGCGTCTCAAGAAGCTCCCTGACTGACTCTTCCCCTTCATCACCTTCGGCTTCCTGCTTCCTTTTGTTGATCTCCTCGAGTTCACCCCAGCGATCAATGGACCAGCACATGATGTCCTCCTCAGCTCGCAAGCTTGATCAGATAGGCCAGAAGCGCCCGCACGGGGTTCCCAGTTCCTCCCGGAGGGCAGTACGGCAAATCCTTGTCCGCGAACGATACACCCGCGATGTCCAGATGCGCCCATGATGCCTGGCCGACGAACTCCTTCAAGAACAAGCCGCCCAGAATGGAACCCGCTTCCCGCCGGCCACCGATGTTCTTGATATCGGCCACCTTACTCTTGATCTGCTCCTCATAATCCTTGACCAATGGAAGCTGCCACATGGGCTCACCCGCAGCTTCGCCTGCCGCCAGCAGAGCCTGCACGAGCTCCTGGTCAGAGCCCATCACCCCGGTGACCTGGCTGCCCAGCGCCGTAATGACAGCACCGGTCAGCGTAGCGATGTCGATCACGTGATCTGGTTTCTCCTTGACCGCATACGCGAGCGCATCCGCCAGGATCAACCGGCCTTCCGCATCCGTGTTGAGCACCTCGATTGTTTTCCCGTTCAAGGCTTTCAAAATGTCACCTGGCTTGACCGCATGCCCTCCCGGCATGTTCTCAACGGCGGGTATATACCCGTTGAGCGTCAGCGGGAGCTTGAGCTGCTCCGCAGCCTTGATAACCGCCATGACGGTTGCGGCACCTGCCATGTCACATTTCATTGTCTCCATGTTCTCTGCGCCCTTCAGGGACAGACCACCGGAATCGAAGGTCACGCCCTTCCCTACCAGCGCCACTTTGCTCTTGGGTTTGCCGCCCTGATAATGCAGGTAGATAAATACTGGCGGCTGCTGGCTCCCGCGCGCTACCCCCATGACCGCCCCCATCCCGGTACGCTCCATCCATTTGGCGTCAAACACCTTAGTCCTGACTGTGCCGCCAAGCTTGCTAGCGCGCTCCGCCAGCTTGACCGGAGTCAGAGCACTGGGAGGCTCATTCACCAGATCCCGCGCCAGCATGGTCGCGTGGGAAATAATCTCCGCCTGGGCTGTACCGGCAGCCAACTCTTTTGCGCTGACATCATCTCTATGGAGAATGACCACATTCTCGATTGGCTTTTTTTCATCACTCGAGGGACTCTTATAGGCTTTGAACCGGTACTGAGCCAGCAGGACCCCCTCCACAATAGCCTGAGCACACTGGCGGATCTTCTGAGCGTCCCCCCGTTCAGGGAAAAGCACGGAAATGCCCTTGGACAATGTGCCGGCGGCCGCCTTACTGGCTGCCCCCGCGCTGCGCCGAAACGCCTCATCGTTCAGCCCCTGCAAGCTGCCGACACCGGTCAGGTAGACCCGCCGCGCAGGTTCCCCACCCTCGGGATGCAATTGCACCACCTGCTGGGCTTTCCCAGTAAACCCCTCCTCCTTGGCTTGTGCCATCAGGCGCTTCACCACGGCCTCACCCCCCCTCCACCCCATGGGGTTTGGCTGACCTTCCGCAGCGAACATCACCAGGCTCTGCTCGCTGCCTTTCCAACGTGAAACCAAGAGCACTTTGACTTCCACGCCTACCCTCCTTAAGACCCCCTCATCAGCCAGGGAAACAGGGGATCTTCTTCATGATATCACGTGAGTGTTACTTCCTGTTTTTTCTAAATACACGGACAAAACAAAAAACGTTCAGCAGGATCACGAACCCGCAGGACACCAACATCAGGAACAACCCGTACGCCGTCATCCTAAGCTCTCCTTGGTGTGCTACGCATGTTTCCCCTGTGAATCAGGACGATGAATAACAGCGCGACCAAGACGATGAAGCTTAAGGTCATTACGGCAGGAGGGTTTCCGAACAGGGCTTTGGCGTGCGATGGGACACTACCGTAGGACCAGAATGCGAAAATGGTCAACAGGTAGGCCGGGCAGATCCACTTGATGATGAAGCCAAAAAACCTTGGGATCCGGAAATCTGACCCCCGGGCAGCCTCCTGAAGCCCCTTTTCCAGGGGAAACACCCAGCCAAAGATGATCACCGTGATCGTGGCCAGCACGAAAATCAGCACGGAACCCACCCAGAAATCCATGGTGTCGAGAGCCACCAGATCCTTGCTGAAGTAAATCACGAGCAAGTTGCCAAAAAACGTCAGGCCCGCCAGCGCCGCCACAGCCCGGGCCCGGCGCAAGCCGCAATCCTGCTCCAGAAAGGCTAGCACGGGCTGAAGCATGGAAATACTCGATGTGATCGCCGCAATAAATAAAAGGAAAAACCAGAGAAATCCAAAAAAACTCCCAGCCGGCATATGTTCAAATATTTGGGGAAACGTATGAAAGCCCAGGGAAAGTGTTGAACCCACGACATTCGCCAAAGGCGCTGCTCCCAAGAATATAAAGGCAGCCGGCAAAGTAATAAGGCCCCCGAGACAGACCTCACAAAACTCATTGGTCCCTACTGAAGTCAGCCCACTCAACACGACGTCGTCATTCTTGCGCAAATAGCTTGCGTAGCAGATGATCACCCCGAACCCCACTGAAAGGGAGAAAAATATCTGCGAGGCCGCCTCAAGCCAGACCTGGGGATTGAGCAAGGCGGAGAAGAGCGCCCCCCCTTCTTCAAGTGGCTTGGGATTCCACATGAAACCCAGCCCGTTCATAATGTTCTGCTCCGGCAGGTCAGGGTTGGGTGTACCCAAGGTCAGGACCCGCACCAGGATGATCAGAGAGAGCAGCAGCAGCGTGGGCATGGCCCAGCGAACGAACGTTTCAATCCCCCGGGTCAAACCCCGGTAAATCAAAATTAGGTTGACTGCAGTTACGACGACGAGGAAAACCACGGGGTTCCTCCATCCCCCCATTAAATTGATGCCATTCTCGTGCATCCCGACAAAGTCGTTGAAAAAATCACTGTAGCGTTCTGGACCAAGAGAGGCCTCTAGAGGGAATGATCCGGTGAGGTAGAATCCGGCGTACGCCAGGCACCAAGCTTCGATATAGACGTAGTACATGTAGACGATCACCGGAATCAAGAGCGCAACAACACCAACATAACGGCTGCCCTTCCAACGCCAGATCGCGCTGAAAATCCCCGGCGCGCTGTTGTATCCTCGAACCCCCCCGTAGCGGCCCAGGGTCCACTCCGCCCAAGCGACCGGAATCCCGATGATGAGCAAGGAGATGAAATAGGGGATCATGAACGCCCCGCCCCCGTACTCCGCGGCCTTGCCTGGAAATCTTAAGAAATTTCCGAGGCCCACCGCCGATCCCGACACAGCCAGGATGACCCCCATCCGGCTGGTCCAGTTCTCTCTATGGACTATGTCGGCCATTTGTGATTCAACTATTATAGCTTTCACGTATGGTGCCGCATCACCGCTACATCAATCGCGCGCTCCGGCTTGTGGTCCTGGCAGCCGCCCTGCTTATCCCGCTGGTCTTTTACCTGCCCGCCAATGAAGTCTTTGAGCTCTCCAAGAGCCTCGTCTTAAAAGTCTTTGGCATGCTAGCTGCGATCCTGCTCTTGTGGCGGCAGGAGCCCATCCGCTCCCGATCTCTCATCGGCGCCGCGCTGCTGCTGGCCGCCGGCCTCCTGTCCATGCTACACACCCCAATGATGGCCGCGACCCTTGAGCGGCTCTGGGAGCTGGGGGCCGTCGCGGTGCTGCTGTGGGCCGCCGAGTCAGGAGCTGTGTCCCGGGGCCGGTTGCTCACGGTTGTGCTCTTCTCCCATCTCCTCGTGACCATGTACGGGGCGTGCCAGTATCTCGGCTTCGACCAATACCTTGGCTCCCTCTATATCAAGTGGACCACGTTCGGCCCGAAACGCGTCTACTCCACCATGGGCAACCCGGACTTTCTGGCCGCACAGACCTCCCTCATCCTCCCCCTGATCTGCTGCCTGTACTTTGGCCTGAGGCGGGAAGGAGTACGAGCCCTCCTGGTCCTGTGCTTTATCTTTGCCCTGCCCTCGCTCCTGTACACTCAGGCACGAGGCGCCTATATCGGGTTTCTCTCAGCCTGCCTGGCGCTGGGATGGCTCATCCAGCGGTTCATCTTCCGGCTGAGCGTCTGGCAGCTCACCAAATGGGCAGTGTCCATCGGGGCCGCCTTCACCCTCCTGCTCTTTCTCCTTCCTACCGGCCGGCTTTTTATCGAACGGTTTAAGGAATTCAAAGATCCCGTCAAGGCGTCGTCCGTGCAGATTCGGCTGTTTTATTGGTACAGCGGCTGGCTGATGGGGCGCGTGACGCCGCCTATCGGGAGCGGCCTTGGGGCGTTCCACCTGGCTGGAGCCAGGACCCAGGGCGAGGCCCAGCAGATCTGGAACCGCAAATGGCCGCGGGCCGCCGAAGTCGTCAGCCCGCATCTCGAACTCTACGCGCACAACGATTACGTGCACCTGTTCGCCGAGATCGGCCCGCTGGGATTAGGGATCTATCTCTGGATCATGGTGAGCCTCTTAGCCTCTGGCCTAAGCGCCCTTAAGGCACTTAAGCCGGAGGAGCGGCTGGAACGCTGGCTGCTCATGGGACTACTGGCTGCCGCGGTTTCGTTTTACGTAAACAGCTTGACGAATTTCCCCCTGAAAGTCATGGCCAACGCCCACCTGTTTTTCGCGTGCCTGGCCTTCATGCTCCTCAGCTTCTCCTCGATAAAAGTTAAGACCCTGCGGCTGCCGCAACACCGGCTCGTCCTGCTGGGCACCCTGGTGGCGGGGCTGTTCCTTATGGAGCGCGGCTGCGCCAAGCTGACGGCGAGCCACTACTTGAAGTCTGGCCACCAGGATCTCCTAGACGGCCAGCGCATGATCCAGAAGGGGGACACCCGGAAGGGCACTGCCCAAATTGAGGCTTCTTTTAAATCTTTTAAAAACTCTGTCCGGCTCAGGCCCTACCACACCGATGCTATCTTGGTGCACTACTACAGCGGGAAAGCACACCAGCACCGCGATGAATTAGACCAGGCCATCCAGGATTACACCCGGTCACTCGGTGTGTTCAAATATTTCCCGGAAGGATATCAAGCGCGTGGGCTGGCTCGGCTCCACCAAGCCAGGCAAACGAAGGATCCGTCCCTATCAGCCCAGCGACTTAAAGCATCGCTCCAAGATCTTCAACGTGCGCTTTCTTTAAATCCTAAGGACCCCCTCACGTGTTTTTTACTCGGCACCTCCAGGCAGATGCAGGGCCAACCGGCAGAGTCGATCACCCCCCTCCTGGATGCCATCCGTTACTCTCAGGATCGCTTCCCGGACGCTAACTACGCCCTTGCCCTCTCGTACACCGAACTCAACCGGCTGCCCGAAGCCCAGGCCACGCTTAAGGCTATGCTGGCCAAGTTCCCAGACCACCCGGGCGCCAAATCCTTGCTGGCCCAACTCCAGACCGGCAAAAAACCAAAAACACGTTAGCCCTTTTCTTTGATAGTTTGGAGCAACGTACGCAGGCCAGGGTTGTCGGGATTTAAAATGACCGCTCGCTTCAGGTGCTCGATCGCCCTGGGGAGATTACCTTTCATGTACCACGCCCTGGCGAGCATTTCATAGGCCTTGGCAAAATCCTTGTTGAGCGCCACCGCCCGCTCGCAGAGCCGGATGGCTTCCTCTGGTTGTGGGGGCTGCTGGTGAAGGGCGATCACCGCCAGATTCACGTGCGGCTCCGGCCGGTCCGGAGCCAGGTCCCGCGCCTGCCGCCAGCAAAGCGCGGCGCGGTCGATCTCGCCCCGTGCGTAATAGAGGAGCCCGGCGTTCAGCGCCGCCTCCGGGGAGCCCAGCCGCCGGGCGCGGTCAAAGTGCTTGAGCGCAAGGTGCTGTTCGTTCCGCCTCTGCCGGTAGATCCCCCGGCCAAAGTGCGCCTGGATGTAGTTGTCCCGGATCACCTTCGCGAACGGCTCGCGCACGATGCCGGGCGACAATGTCCCGCGCAGCCGGTACCGGAACATCTGCCGGTCAATGGCCAGATCGGGGTGAGCGGCCGGGTCCCCGCGGATGCGGAAGACCAGCCCGTACGGCGTGGCGTACGGCGTGAACGGCCAGCCAGGTGCGGCCGTCAACGTGTAGTTCCAGGGCCGCTCTGGATGGTTTTCCATGATGTCCTTGGCCTTGAGCCAGATATGATCTCCCGGTTTCAATGAGTCCACCCCAAGGTCCGGATACTGGGCCCGAAGCTGACGCAACCCCCAGGACAAATCCTGGTGCAAAAAGATCGGGATGATCATCCGAACATCGGGCCGCTGGCCGTCCACGTAGAGTCCGTAGAGCAGCGGCGCGATATAGGCATCCCCTTCGCAGAACAGGAGGGCCTTCGGCGGGAGGGTGGAGGCCAGGTTGGCCTGCTGATCGGTGGCATAGTAGTTCCAGCGCTTCGACACACTTTGAAATCCCCCGCGGAGCTCGTAGAACACCAGCGCGAGCGAGCCGGCGGCCACGGCGGCTCGCCACCACCGGCCGGGCAGCATCGCAGCCCACGCCAGACCCCCCGTCAGCACCAGCGCCAGCGCAAACCAGCCCGCCGAGAAAAATGGGTCCGCGACCCATAGGGCATCTGGCTCGAGCTTCGGGTACAGCGCTGCGGCGGCAATCTCGGCGCACCCCCCGGCCCCAAACGCCAGCAGCCACCACCGCCGCTGGACAATCGCGCTCGCCACCCCCAGCCCCAGCAGCAACACTCCGGCACGGCTGAACCCCGCGGTAAACCGGTCTGCGAAACGGGCAGCCAAAAGTATCCCGCCTCCTTCCCGGGATTGCTGTTCGATGGACAGGTACTGCTGGCGCAGGGTCAGCCACTTGAACCGCGCCCAGGTGCCCGGCTCGGCCCAGCGGAACATGGGATGCGCGCTGTACGCCCGCAGCGGCAGATAGAGGTAGAGCGAAGCGCTCAGCACGAGGGCGACTAGCCCCAAAGTAATGGCGCGCAGCGCTCCGGGACGTTTCCAGAGCATTAGGCATGCGCCCAGGAACAAGAAGGGAACGAATGGCGCCAGCATGGGATAGTGTCCCCCGCACCCCAAACCCAGGGCCAGTCCAAACAGCAGCACCCAGCGCCATGGCTTGGCGCCAGACGCCGGATCAGAGGAGTGCAGGGCCAGCCTGGCCAGGCATACGGCCAATGCTCCCAGTAGCGCGATCGTAACGGTATAGACGCTGCCCTTGGCCATGGTCATCTGGTTCCAGATCTCCAAGGCCAGGCCGCCGGTCACTCCCAGCAGCATGGCGAGGAGCGGCGGCAAGCCCCTCTGCATGACCAACAGGGCCACCGTCAGCAGGGCGCCCGCCAGCGCGGCGGCCGCAAGCGACAGCAGGCTGACCCGCCAGGCGACACATCCGACCGGCAGGAGCCGGACCGCAAGATGGCTCAACAGGGTGGGAAGTGGATACCCAGGTGGGTGGGCGATCCCCAGGTGCAGCGCCACCCCGGCAGTTTCCCCGCTATCGCCGTGCGGATAGGCCGGCGAGAGCGTGGACAGACCCGCCTGCCAGACGATCAGAAACACAGCAGCGGTCACAACCGGTCTCACGGCAGCCTCACTCTACCAAAGAGACCCCTCCGACCCGAACGGGCTTTGGGAGGACTTTTCCGCAGCCTAGGCTACTTGGAGGTCCGGGGTTCCAGCTCTTTCAGGCCCCGGTAGAGATAGTCAAGGCCGGAGAAGGCTGTCAGGGCCATGGCAACGTAGAGCAGTCCGGCCGTGAGATTATATGGCAGCGAAACGTAGCGGTTCAGCAGCAGCGCCGTCACCGCGACCGCTTGCATCAGCGTCATGGCTTTCCCCAACAGGCTCGACACCACCGTGGAAGAGCGAGTCAGAAGGTAGCGGATGATCCAGCCGCCCACCACAATGATCTCCCTGCTGTACACCAGGATGAGACACCACAGCGGCACCTCCTGCGAAAGGCCCAGGAGCGCAAAGGCCGTGAGCAGCAGGAGCTTGTCCGCCACGGGGTCCAGGAAACTGCCCAGCCTGGTTTGCTGGGCCTTGAATCTGGCCAGAAATCCGTCCAGCGCATCCGTGAGCTCCGCAAGGATGAAGACCCCTAAAGCCAAAGGGTGTTTTCCATACAGGAACGCGGTCGCAAACGTGGGGATCAACAAGATCCGGAAGAACGTCAAGATGTTGGGAAAGCTCATATGAAAATTCGCGGCCGGCGGGGATCGAACCCACTACCTGCGGTTTAGGAAACCGCCGCTCTTCCTGATGAGCTACGGCCGCTTAGGCCTTTAGGATATCAGATAGTGAGGACTGAACCCGACGACGTTCCAGAGGAGGTTACTGCCATCTTATTGATGAGGACATTCAACATTTCATCCAGGACGGCCAGGGCGCGGATAGCAGCCTCGTAGGCCCGCAAAAATTGAAGCAACCTGGCTTTCTCCTCATCCAGATTGACCTTGGCGATCGCGTCCTGCTGCAGCTCAAGCTGCGCCACCGCGGCGTCCGCCTGATCTTTCACAGCCTGGGCGTTATTCAGGAGCGCCTGCATCTGCGCCAACAGTCCATCGTTGAACGAGCCAAATATTGGCTGAGCCTCCAGGTTGAACACAAACCCCAAATTGCCGCTGACGTCCACCAGCGAAACCGAGCCGATAGGCGCCGCGGCCGTGGCCGGTTGCACCTGCGTACCGACGATGGAAAATTTCTGTGTCGCTGGGTCGAAAGACATAGAAAGCGCCAC
>CAZPLZ010000053.1:0-19068 GCA_964587525.1 uncultured bacterium
GGGCATGGCGAAGAGCCTGCGCGACGGCCGAAGCGGCGCGATGGATCTCAACCAGCCGTTCCCTCCCGTCCTTGGCCTCGGCCCCGATGCGGCCCGGATCGATTCGCCGGCGCATCGCTCCCTCCGGAAGTGCGACGGGAGTCACGGTCCTCCACGTTCGTGAGCCGCGGGACGGCTCCCGATCCGTCCCGCTGGCCGGCACGCCGTAATGATCCAGCATCTTTTCCTCCGTGGCTGCGACGAGATCGAGGAGGATTTCACCGGTTTCCTCATCCACCTTGACCGGAAGGCCGGAGAACGCCCAGTGCACGTCATCCGCGCGCAGCGGGCAGCCGGCGGGCACCTCGACAAGCACGCGGCGTACCGCAAGGTCCGCGTGGCGGTGCCCGATGGAGGGTAGCGGGACGATCCGCACGCGCTGCACGGCAGGGCCATCGTCGGCCCCGGCGGCCTTGCGCCCGATCAGGCAGCGTTCGATCTCTCCCTGCCGCGCGGGGAGCCCCTTCCGGAGCCTCTTGGCCGCCTCGTCGCGCAGCTGGACAACGAGCTCCACCACTCTCGCCACCGGCCAAGCGTCGAATGCACCTTGTTCACCGGGCATACGGAGCTCGTAGACTCGGCGTGACGGCGGCGACTCGTAAGCCACCTGTTGGAATCGGGGTTTCGGAGGTTGTGAGAAGAGCATCCGAACGCCCTTCTTGCCAGCCTCGGCCTCCGCCAACCTGAATCGTTCGCCGCCAGCCCGGTAGCGCTCCATGAGACTCGCAAGCGATCCAGGCGCCGGGCACAGGAGCGTCAGGCCGCTCCCGGCCTCCGACGGCCGGTAGACGACTCCAGGATGCAACGCCAGTCGGGACTCGAGAGCCATCTCGCTATCCAGCATCTCCCCCCACGCCCAGGCGAGGTCAATGCCTCGCCCGAACTGATAGAGGCGCTCCGCAAGACCGCAGACAGCCTTCGCCTGCGCGTCGCCTGCGCCATCCCCTTCGAATGTCCAGGCGTAGAGCCAGGGGATGGCGGCATCAAAGATGCGAGGTCTGACAGACTTGGGAGCGCGGATCTCGGCGATGCGACGCGGATCCCCACCCGCCGCATCCAGGTCGTTGTTCGGAACATACCACGTCACTTCGCTGCCGCTCGCCGCAATGGGTACGGCGATCGCCGGCGGGGAAAGCCCTTCAAGCCACTTGAGCGCCTCGCAGACCTCACCTTCCAGGGGGCCACCGAGCCCGGCGCCCGCCACCAACGCCTGGAACAGCCGGGCCGGAGACGGCGGCCAGTCGCCGGCGCCGTGGTAGCGCCCATCGAGACTCCGGACCGTGACCACAAGCCCATACGCCATGGCTCAGCCCTTGTCAGCGTCGCCCGGCTTCTTCTTCGAGGCCTTCTTGATCAGATCCTGGGCCTGTTTGAGATCGAAGTGGTATTCGAGCTTCTCCGGCCACTGGGATCGGAAGGGTTCGACCGCCTCCTTGGCATAGTCCTCGATCACCTTGCGCGGGCCCTGGCCAGACAATGCCACCGGTTGGGGATCTCCACGCCTTGGCACCTCGGTCCACTCATCCTCCCCGGCGAATCGGAGATTGCAGCCCTCGCGGAGAAACAGGTCAATCTCGGCGGTGGCGGCCAGCAGCGAAAGTCCGAGCAGGTACTTGCGAAGCTCGGCCGTCTCTTTCTCGTCCTCCCCGCGGAGTCCGCGAAGCGCCACGAGGTTGACCGTGACCTCACGCTCAATCCGGCCCTTGACGAGGATTCCCCCACGAACGCCTGGCGAGGGAACATCGTCAAATCCTGCATCGGCCAGCTTCGATCCAGATTTTTTTGCCTGCGCTTCGAGTTCCTCAAACTGGTCCTTGTCCAGTAGCTTCCGCACAGAGTTGAATTGCGACGAGGCCGTAAGGGGCTCAACGTCCCATGCTCTAATCACCGCGCGCACAAGCCTCGGTCGCTTCTGCCCGCTCTCGCCCCGGGAATCCCAGACGCCGAACACCAGCGAGGTGGGCGCCAACGCACACAGCGGAACGGCGTTGCCGGTCCTGCGAAGTTCCTCGAAGGCATCCTCGATCTGCTTCGACAACCCTGGACACGACCGCACGACCGCATCGGCACTCCGGTGTGCCAAGTCCAGCAGCGAGATATTCTCCTTGTGCGCGTCCTTGCCCTTCCCCTGGGTCCGCAGGACGATCTCGATCTGAGGAACCAGGGCGGCCAGCGGCTTTGCGGCCTGCCCGTCAGCTGCGGCCTTGAACATCGGCTCCATCCGGTTTGCCTGCGATCCCACGCTGTCCATGAGCGCCACCTTTGTGCCGTCGGACAGTGTGTCCACGTTGTACCCGATATCGGCGTAGGTCGGCGGGAAGACAACACCCCCCTTTCCCTCGTCGGAAACGCCCTCGACGGAAACCAGCCGCTGCTTCAGATGAAGCGCTACGGCCCCCACCGGGTTCGTGGCCCATTCATCGAGTTTCTCCTTGGTAATCCCTTCCATGGTCATAGATCCCTCCTTTTCTTCCTGGAATTCCTTGACTGGTCCGAACGGACTTCCCACACCTCCGTAATTACGCGCGCCTGACCTTCCTGCCCCGGCCACCCCAACGTCATCTCAAAACATCTCGCGGGAAATGGGAGCGCCGCGCAGCCCAGCGCCGCCCGGAGAAACGCAGGGTCATACAGCATCAAATGATGTGCCTGGTTTGAATGACGGCGAACGCCGATCACCCCGTATCGGTATCGAGTCTTTTCTAATCTCAACGGACGCGCGTTTCCAAGCCCGAGAGCGGCCAGCAGTTCAACGATGGGAAACCCTACAGTGGTCATTCGGCTCTTGTGCTCATTGAGGGAGAACCCGATATCCATAGGAATGTAGTCGCGCCGCCAATCGAGACGGAAACTACTCTCTTGTGGAGCGGAAAGGGAGAAGGGATCGGCCACCGCCGAAAGGCAACAGCCGCGAACGAGTTCGAGGGCATCCCGTGCCAACGCCGCACCTGGATATCCACCGGCGCCTGCCCAAAACTTGACGTTGTCGCGAACCGTTTCGTCGCCCCAATGGTCGAGCACAATCCGTCTCGTCCCATCGGACGTCGCCAGGACGGCTGGAAGCGTAGCTGGGCTACCAGGATCAGGAAAGGGAAACGGCGCGTCAGCGGCCAGCCCTTCGGTCGGCACCTTCCACTTTGTCGTCGAGTTGTTCGACCCCGGCGGAACCAACGCCACCACTCCTGCGCTGTCCAGGAACTCGAGCGTCACCTCAAAGGGATTCCGATTGCCTCGCGAGCGCAGGATGAACCGGACGTCGGTCTCGTCACTCCAATCAAATCCACCTTCGGCGTCGCCGACAAGTATCTCGGCGGCCTCGAGGAAACCCAGGCACGCGAACACCTGACCCGGATTGAACAGGTCAACCCTGATGGAAGCTTCCACCATCACGCCGTCTCCTGGGCCGCGCCGGCGGGCGTCGCCCCGTGGTCGCGGGAGGCCTGCTGATCCGCCGCGCGCAGGAGCGCCTCCCACCACGCCAGCCCCCAGGGCCCCCACCGCTTCTGAAGCCTGGCGAACCGGAGCGCGACCTCCCGCGCGCGGTCCTCCAGGGCGGACGGCGGCGCATCCTCGCACCCGCGGGTCTCGATGACCGGCCGGGCGAAGCCGTGATGCGCGGCGATCAGGTGCAACGCGAGGTCCCGAAGGTCCGGAGGAAGAGCCGCCAGCGCCCCGACATGCTCGGCATCCGCCACCGATCCGAACTCGTGACGATACCCGTCGAGGAGGTTCAGATTCAGCGGCCCGGCGGTCTTTGCATACGGTCCCCCACCCCGCGGCGCATTGAACGCGCGCTGCCATCGGGGCGCCTTCTTGCCCTCGTCATGCAACCGGGCAGCGGCCTCGATCATCCTCGAGTATTCCTCGGGCAGCCCAAGTCGCTCGGCAAGCTGGCGGGCGCGCTGCGCCGTCTGTGCCTGGTGCTCGGCGAGGGACTGGGGGACCCCCTCCGAGCGATCCTCCTCCGTCGCCGCGTCGCCACCCTATTTTTCCACGATGAGCCAGCGAACCGGAATGCCGTCTTCGGTCAGCTCGGCCGCGAATCGGTGGCGTTGGCGCCAATTCCCCCTGGATGGGGATCCCTCGCCCGCCCTCACGTCTCGCACCTGGAACCGAACGACCGGCTCCCCGGGATTGCCGAGCCACGGCTTGCCATCGTCCGCGGTGCGGGGAACCTCTTCCGATTCGGCATCCAGGAGTCCTGCCATGAGCCCGCCAAGGCGGGAATCCACGACAAACGTCGCGCCAGCGAGCGTCCTTTTGAGACCCTCCTCAAGAGCCTTCTGTTCCTTGATGTCACCGGTCGTGAGGTCCTTCACGCTGAATTTGGCTCGCAGGTCGCCCGCGGGGGAGAGGGCGATCGCCACCACGTCATCCACGCCAGGCATCGAACCTGCGCCTGGACGATCGGCCCCGTCGAGAGCCCGCTGTCGGCCGGCTTTCTCAGGCTCCTTCAATGCCTTCGCGCGCGCAAGCAGCCACTCGACCACACGGTACGTCTCCGTCTCGAGCATTTCGCTGGCGTGGGGCGGAGCCGCCTCGAAGAACTGCTCAATCGCCTGGCTGTCCGTCCCGTCTTCTCCTTGGCGCACGGGCAGATACTTCCGCCAGACGGTGGTGGTCTGTGGCGGGTCGCCCCGTTCCCAGCCGCGGAGCCACGGCCCGACTTCCGGCCGCCCCGTGTGCTCACGTAGCGAGGTCATGGACCAGGCTTCGACGAGTGCCCGCGAGAGAGCGGGACGCAGCGGGAGCGGTGTGGTGGCCTCATCGAACAATTTCCTCAAGGCAGCCTCCTTCACGGCCTTCTGCTTTAAGTCGTGGAGCGCGCCAGGACTGACGGTCTTCCCGCCGTCGCCACTGGGGAGGCGTCCGAGCAGCTTCCGCACCGCCCGCTTTCTCGCCTTGTCGGCCTCCGCCTCCGCATTCTTCTTCGTCTGCTTGGCCGCCTTTCCCTTCCCGCCCTCCTGCTGGCAAACCACGATGACTTCCGCCTTCCTTGTATCCCCGCCACGGCGATTGACCCGGCCGAGCCGCTGGACCATCCGTTCCCACGCGACGAGGTCCGAAACCATGTGGTCGGCGTCGAGGTCCACGCCCACCTCTCCGGCCGAGGTGGCGATCAGGAAGGCAGGCTGGCCAGACTGCTCGTGGTCGCCTGCAACGAATCCCAACTCCTTGAGCCTCTGTAGAGCCTCCTCGCGCTCGAAGATCCGACGGCCACCGACGAGAAGTTCCACGCGGTCGTCTTTCCACCGTTTCTGCTTCAGCCGTTTCTTGATGCCCTCCATGACGCTCTCGGCGTCTTTTCTCTTGTCGCAGTACACGAGGATCCGCGCCGGATGCTTCCCCCGGTTTCCGAGTTCCCAAGCCCGCTTGACGAGCTCCTGCGCAAGTCCGCCTCCACTTTCTCCCTTGAGCCAACAGAAGGTGAGGCGCTTGGACGCGTTGAGGCGCCGCTTGACAACGGGGTGCCGGTAGTCGCCAGTCGTGAGACTTGCTCCCATGCCAGCCTTCCATCCTCCAGTCGCGGAAAGCGAGAGCAACTTGAGTCGCGGCATGGTGGCTATCGCGACGCCTCGCGGGCCGAACTCGGCGTCTCCCGTGGAGATGGTCTCGATGAGTCGCTCGAACGGCGGCACGAGGTGGGCCTCGTCGAGCACCAGCAGGACGTCCGTGCCGAGAAGTCCGGCGTGGTACGGGCGCATCTTCCGGGAGACTCCATACCCCTCAAAAAGGAATCGGGATCCGACCATATCCACGGTCCCCACGACGATAGCCGGGATCGCCGGATCCTCGAGCCATTCCCGGTTGTCTACGTAGCGGCCCCGCAGTGTTGAGATCGGCAAGGCTCGACCGCCCAGCCCGAGCGCCGCTTGCACATCCTGCCTCCGTTCGACCCACGAGCGGAGATTCAGGGCAACCTCGGTCGCCTGGTCCACCACGGCGCGCCGGTCCACGACGTACACCAGCCGCCGCGGCAGCTTCGCCCCGCTCGCTCGGGCAACGAGCCAAATTGCCATGACCGCCGTCTTGCCGAGCCCCGTTGGAATATCAAGAGCCGCAGGGATTTTCTCTCTCGTAAAGGAAGCCAAGAGTGTTTCCTGCCAGGGGAACGGCGTCTCACCTTCGCCAAGGTCCAGCGCCTCGCGAAGCCACGCTGTCGGAATTGGTCGCGGAGGCGATCCGACCGTCATGACCATCCCCTCTGCCCACTCCCCAGCTGCAGGACGCCCAGCGCCTTGAGGTAGGCCATCAGCGACTCGGGTGTGCAGCCGGTCAGCTCGACCGCGGCCATCACGACCCACCTTCGTCCGAGCCAGGAACCCGGAAGCCGATGCGATGCCTTGGCGGCGCGGGAGGCGGCTCTGCCAGCCGGTGGATGACGGACACGACGTCCCGGATCGCACGGTCGTGCGCTCCGACGCGGCGCTCCAATTCGGCGAGCTTGTGCGCCAGTTCCTTGTGAGATGCGAGCGTTCGCCGGAGCCGGACGAACGCCCGGACGACGTACACGCTCGCCTCGACCGCACGCTGACTGCTCAGAACGTTTGCCGCCATCACCGCCCCGTGCTCGGTGAAGGCCAAGGGCGGCATCCTCGGATCGCGATGCTTCTGGGAACCGGTCGCAAATTGCGACCGGTTCAGTGCCGCAGCCTCCGCTTTGGTCAGGCGAAACACGAAGTCGGCGGGAAAGCGGCCGGGGTTGCGCTTGACCTGCTCGTTCAACCGCTTCGTCGGCACAGCGTAGAGGGCGGCCAAATCGGCGTCCAATATGACCCGCTCCCCCCTGAGCGGGACGATCCGCCGCTCGACCCGCTCGATCACGGCACGATCGCGGACCGCGGCGGACGACGGCCTACCCACGAATCGCCTCCGCTCCCCGCCCCGCCGCGGCGCGCTCGTCCGCCGCCTTGCTCGCCCGCATGTCCGCCGCGCGCAGCAGCGCCTCCAGGTACGCCAGCCGGCGCGGTGTCGCCGCTCGCAGCTCTTCGTTCCCGCCGAATCGCCGCCAGAGCCAGCCCACGACGGCCATAGCGGTCTTACCCAGGCCCGTGGGAACGCAAACGAGTTGCGGGAGGGATGGGGCCTTCGCGAACCTCCTTTGAAATGGGAAGGGCGCATAGCCTGTGACGTTCCTGAAGAAAGCATCGAAACCCATCATGACCGATTCGTGGCCAAACTATACCCCTTGAAGGCATCCTCTTCTACCCTGTGACGAAGGTCTTTGCCAGCACCTGGTCAAGGGAAGGTGAAACAATCGGACCGCTGCTCAACGAAGGCTGGTCCCCGGTGGATCGGCAAAAGTCAGCCCCCTCACCCTCCCCTCTCCCCCAAAGGGGGAGAGGGAAAGGGAGAGGGGGGTTAGGCGGTCAGCCGACTCCCGCTTCCGACAGCGCTTTTTTGAGGTCCGGCTTGGGCATGTAGCCCACCAGCATTTTCACCATCTGCCCGCCTTTGAAGACCAGGAGGGTCGGGATGCTCTGGACGCCGTACTTCTCGGCCAGCCCCGGGTTGGCATCCACATCCACCTTGCAGACCGAAACCTTACCATCCAGCTCCCGCGCCAGCTCCTCCATGATAGGGG
This sequence comes from uncultured bacterium, assembly GCA_964587525.1. Classification (GTDB taxonomy): domain Bacteria; phylum Oederibacteriota; class CAKKQC01; order CAKKQC01; family CAKKQC01; genus CAZPLZ01. The sequence continues at coordinate 7,625 of CAZPLZ010000053.1, forward strand.
CGATCATGCGGCACGGGCCACACCACTCCGCCCAGAAATCCACGATCACCGGCAACGGATTGTTGACAACCTTGCTCTCAAATTCTGCTTCCGACACATGTACTGGACTCGCCATCCTCATGCTCCTCATACCACAAGTTGAAAAATTTAGTCTTTACATCCGCTCCGGCGCCGAAACTCCCAGCAGCCCCAAACCATTCGCGATCGTCTGGCGGGCAGCCCCCACCAGCGCCAGCCGCGCCTGCTGGACACCAACGGGCTTCGCGCCGATGACCCTGTTACGAGTATAAAACTGGTGAACAGCCTGCGCAAGTTCCAGAAGCTCGTGGGTCACAAGGTGCGGCGCCCGCCCACAAGCCGCCTTCTCGACCAGCAACGGATACCGAGCCAGTTTACGCAGAACCAGCCGAGTCTCCGGCTCGGCCAGGAGGCTGGCATCAGCGGCCGCGGCGGACGGCGCCGGCAGACCCTGCGTCCGGGCATTCTCCAGCAAGCTGGTGAGTCGCGCATGTGCATATTGGATATAGTAGACGGGGTTATCCATCGAGGTAGCCTTCGCCAATTCGAGGTCGAAATCCAAGTGGCTGGAAGGGGCCCGCAGCAGAAAGAAAAACCGCGCGACATCCACTCCCACCTCGTCCAACAGCTCCTTGAGCGGAATGACCGTACCGGCCCGCTTTGACATGAGTACCTTCTCTCCCCCGCGTTTCAGATTGACGAACTGTACGACGATGACCTCCATCCGGCCGGTCTCCTCTCCCAGCGCGGTGAGGGCGCTTTGCAACGTACCCATTTCAGTCTGATGGTCCGCTCCGACAATATCGATGAGCCGCGTGTACCCCCGGGCGAACTTGTGCCGGTGATAGGCGAGGTCAGGAAGCACATAGGTAGGCTGCCCGTCGCTGCGTATGAGAACCCGGTCCTTCTCGTCGCCGAACCGGGTGGCCGGAAACCACTGCGCCCCGTCTTTTTCAAACACCGCCCCGCGCGACTTAAGGGCTTCGAGCGCCTCACGGACCCGGCCTTCATCGTGCAGGTCCTTCTCGTGAAACCAACGGTCGTAACTGATCCGCATCCGGCGCAAGTCATCCTCCTGCTGACGCACGATCTCCCCCACCGAGAACTCGGCCAACCTCTGCACCCGCACCTCCAGCGCCTCCCCCAACAGACTGTCCGAAAACCGCGCGCGTGCCTGGGCTGCCAGGTCTTTCACGTACTCGCCTTTGTATCCGTCCGGCGGAATCTCGGCCGATTCACCTCGCAGCTCCCGCCACCTCGCTTCCACCGAAAGCGCCAGGTTGCGGACCTGGGAGCCGGTGTCGTTCACGTAACACTCGCGTTCCACGGCCGCTCCCACGGCTTCCAGGCAACGGCAGAGCGCCTCGCCGAACACGGCGTGTCGGGCATTGGCCACCACGAGCGGTCCCGTGGGATTTGCGCTCACGAACTCCACGAGGAACCGCTCGGACGAAAGGGTACGACAAGTCCCGTACCGCTCCTGGGACTCCTCAATGTTGATTAGTGTCTCCCGCCAGACAGACTCCCCGAAGTGGAAATTCAGGTACCCACCCCCGGCGATTTCCACCTTGCTGATCAGCGCATCGCCGGCAAGCTCCTCGGCCAGCCGGGCGGCAATTTCATATGGAGAGCGCTTCACCGCCTTGGCCAGGGAGAACGCAACGGGGCAGGCCAGGTCGCCGTGGGCAAATTCCCGCGGCAGCTCCAGAACGATCTGCGGCTCCGGCGGCCCCGCATTGGCCCACCCCGCGGCCACCAGGGCCTCGCGGACTCGCCGCCGTACATGGGCTCGAAGGTCAGTGATAGAATTCACGCGGCCTGGCCGGGAGGAGAACTCAAAAAGCGGATCAGGAGCCGACTTTTAAGCTTCGCCGCAAGCGCCGGCAGCGCCCCCGTGTGCGGCTCCAGGCACCATTCCAGCCGGGCGCCCTGCCCAGAGTCTGACGGAAACAAAACGAAGGTGATCTTGTCTTGAGCGGTCTCGACCAGGCCGACCCGCTGCGCCGCCTCTAAGACCGTGCGCAACTGTTCCAACGTCAGGTCGAGAACCTCTCGGATGGAAGTCGCAGGAAAGGCCGAGCCACCGAAGAGCGAGTGAAGCACGACCAGCTCCGGCCCGCCTTTCTGGCTCCACAATTTCTCGAAGGCTTCGTCAGGCATGGGGGGTTTTTCTGACGAGCGTGCGCCAAAACGCGAGCCCGGCTGGATGAGGCTGAAGACCCCGGGCGTTCATATACGCAAGCTTGGTAGCCAGGACATACCGGGTCGCAAGCTCGAGGCTCCGCTTGGCCAGCCGGCGTCCCACCACGGCCTCGCGGTACTCCCTCCCCTCGGCGCAAAAATCTGCGACGAACACCACACGCTCTAAACGAGAGGCGCCTGGGCGACCCGTGGTGTGCCAGCGGACCGCGTTCAACACGTCAGCGTGGTTCAGGTGGAAGAGGTGCCGCGCATGCGCGGCCGCGGCAGGACCATGCCAGAGCTTGGGGAGGCGCTTCATCTTGGGATCCAACCGGACGCGGTGCCGGCGCAACACGGCTCGCAGCCGGGCGGGGGGATAAGGTTTCAGCCAGTCATGCAGGTAACCTGCCGCGGCTGCGCCGGCAGGATCGGCACGGTATTTCCGCGCAAGCGTGGCCGCCAATCGTGCCACGGCCATAAGGTGCACCCGCAACGGATGCCGGCTTTGCTTAAGATGCCGGGAGAAGTCCCGGTTAAAATCTGCGAGCGCCTTCAGGCGTCCCGATCTCATCCCCCTCACCCTCTTTGCCCAGCCAGCGGGAAAATCCCTCTTTTCCTCGAAAAACTGCCTTCCGGCCCAGTTCCTCTTCGATGCGCAGGAGCTGGTTGTACTTGGCGATGCGGTCCGTGCGGGATGCGCTCCCGGTCTTGATCTGCCCGCACCCGGTCGCCACCGCCAGGTCAGCAATGGTGGTGTCTTCAGTCTCGCCGGAGCGGTGGGACATGATGGCCGTGTATCCGGCAGCCCGGGCGGTCCGGACGGTTTCCAGTGTCTCGGTGAGCGAGCCAATCTGGTTCACCTTCACGAGGATCGAATTCCCGCACCCCTCGGCAATGCCCCGCTTCAATCGCTCCACGTTCGTGACAAAGAGGTCATCCCCCACGAGCTGCACGCGCCCTCCCAGCCGCGCGGTGAGCTGTTTCCACCCTGCCCAATCGTCCTCCGCACACCCATCTTCTATCGAGACCAGAGGATACTTCCTGCACAAGTTCTCGTAATACTTGATGATCTCCCCCCGGTCCTTGGTCACCCCCTCGCCTTTCAAGACATACTGGCCGTCTTGGTACAACTCCGACGCCGCCACATCCAGCGCGAGCCACACGTCTTTGCCTGGCTTGTACCCTGCGCTCTCGATTGCTTCCAGCAGCAAGGTGAGGGCTTCCTCGTTCGCTGACAGTGAGGGGGCGAACCCCCCTTCATCACCGACCGCGGTACTGAGTTTGCGGCCTTTGAGCACACTCTTAAGCGCGTGAAAGATCTCCACACCGGTCCTGAGGGCATCTGCAAAGGTGGAGGCGCCGGCTGGAACCAGCATGAATTCCTGGATGTCCACTGAGGTGTCCGCATGCGCCCCGCCGTTTAAGACATTCATGAGCGGCACGGGCAGCTCGAGGGGTCCCTCCCCGCCGAGATAGCGGTAGAGCGGAACCTTCCTTGATGCCGCGGCCGCTTTGGCCACCGCCAGCGAGACAGCCAGAATCGCATTGGCTCCCAGTTTGCCCTTGTTGGGTGTCCCATCCAGCTCGCACAGACGCCGGTCCACCGCGGCCTGATCCAGTGGGGAGCATCCCTTGAGCGCAGCGGCGATCGGGCCGTTCACGTTGCGAGCGGCCGTACGCGTTCCCTTGCCTCCATACCGCTTCTGGTCCCCGTCGCGCAGCTCCACCGCCTCGTGCGTGCCGGTGGAAGCACCGGAGGGAACGGCCGCCCGGCCAGTTGAGCCGTCCGACAACAGCACATCCGCTTCCACGGTCGGATTGCCCCTGGAGTCCAGGATCTCGCGCCCGTGAACTGATGCAATTTCAATCACGCCCTATCCTCCCCCTTGCTCTTCTTCAGCCGGGTGATCGCCTCTTCCACCGCCAACCTTAGATCTTTGGCGGTCTGGTACCCCACGAACCGCTCGACCACTCTGCCCCGCTCATCCACCAGCAGGGTGAGTGGCAGTTTCAGGTCACCCTCCCTGAAATAGTTTTTGACCACCGAGCCGTCGCCGATGAGCACCGTGAAATTCACCGGGTTCGTACGGATAAATCTCTTCACCTGCGCGGCCTTTTCCCCCACCGTGATCCCCAGCACCGTAAAATCCTCCCCGCCGAATTTCCACTTCAGCCACGACAGGTGCGGGAGGGTAAGCCGGCAGGGCGGAGCCCAGGTGGCCCAGAAATTGAGGAGGACGACTTTTCCACGCAGTTGCGTCAAGGTGACGGTCCGCCCCTTAAGATCGGTCAGCTCGAAATCCGGCGCCCTCCACTGGCCCAAAAGGCTGTCGCAACCGACAAGGGCTTGCAACAGCAACGCAGCGGCCAAAGGCGCGGCGAGGTTGCATCGATCGTGTAAAGTCCGCATGAATTCTTTGTGCCGCGAGATGGATCGGGGTCCAGATTAACCGACGCCCGTTTAAGAGGTCAAGGCAGGGATAACGTGTCCAGGATGGCCAAGGCCATGAGGTAACTACCGTGCGCCGTAAGATGGCCTGACGTATCCGAGAAGGCCGGCCGGGCCGGCCAGCGCTTCTGGCGGCGAAGCGCGGAACGGCATACGTCATACACCGGAATAATCTTCGCGCCGCAATTGGACGCCAAATCGCGCAGCTCCTTGTTGTGGACCAACAGGCGGGTGTTGGTGACCGAGCTCACCCTCCTTCCAGCCGTAGGCGGCGTCACGAGCCAGACCGGACGCTGAGCCTCCGCCCGAAAACGCCCGCACCACCCTGCGACGGCCCGCCGGGCCACTGCCCGGTCCGCCTCTCGGAACGGTGACGCGGACCAGACGGCGGCCACCAGACCATGTGTCTCCGCGGGAACGACCATGGGGCCGTACCCAGCGCCGCTCACCACCCCATCCTCCATTTCAGCCCAGGACAACGTAAATGGTGTTGCACTGACCTCCAACACCTGGGAGACATACCGCAGCGCCTGAGCCACCCCTTCCTGGTTCCCCCCAATCGCACCTTTGTAAAGCAGCGCGGATCCAGGAGGCACCTGCGGCGCACGGACCGACGAACTCCACCGCACAGCCACCATCCCCCACCGGCCGTCCTTCCCGCCCTGCCCAGACGGGAGCGACTCGTACACCAGGCACAACGTATCCTTGCCGTTGAATTTCATGTGGCCCTTAAGATCGATCCGGGCGGGGGTGGTCAACCGGTCAACCAACCGCACCCCGTTCATATAGACCGCAGGCTCGCCGGGAATATCGTGGAGGAACGCCGCCAGCTCCCTCTTTCGCCAGAAGTAGGGGACCTCCAGCACCGCTTTGAGACAGTAGGGGGTGTCCGGCAGCCAGTCATCCCGGATGGTCGGCGGTTGAGAGAGAGCGCGCCAGGCAATGGTGTTGGAACTCTTCAGCCACTCAACAGGAATTTCAGATTCAATCCGCTCGCGACGAATCCGCCAGGTTTTTAATGTTCCCAAGGAGTACTGTTTCTCCGTGGAACGGGAGACGGCATGCAGGGAGATCAACGGAACCTTATACGCTCTGCTTTCAAGCGGGGGGTACACAAGAACCAGGATGTTGGTGCCGGCACGCAGATAGGCGAACAAACTCAGGTCCGCCTCCGTGGGCAACACGCGGAGCTCCGTGCTGTTGATGAACATCCGCGCCCCGGGCGGCAGGTCGATCGGCGCCATGATGAATTCCTTCCAGAGGTGTTTCTTGAATTGAAACGCATTGCGGATCCAGAGACCCGCCTTGGCCCGGGGAAGCCACTCACCGGCTCTGGCCCGGCCCCAGGTCCGGTCGTTATACTCCCGGCGCAGCCAGCCTTCCCGCGCCGATCTGGCGGCCGAGCCCAGATGCCAGTGCGCAACGAGCGCCCATCCCTCGAACGGGAAACAGAGGTCGCCACGATACGCCTGCGCAGATCCCGCAAGCAAAAGCGCGCACAACACCCCTACGCCGACACCTCCGCCTGCGGCTCCGGTACGAAGACTCTCCACCCCCCTCACCCTACCCTCTCCCCCCCAAGGGGGAGAGGGAAACTGTTATCAGCAGCGCGGCCGCTGTGCAGCATGAAAGCCATAGACCAATTTTAAAGGACCAGGAGTCATAGGTCATCCGGACCGTGTGCTCGCCCGCTGGGACCGCAAGCGCCCGCAGGGCGCCATACGCGCGCAACACCGGGACGCGCACGGCGTCCACATACGCCTTCCAGGCCGGGTACCAGACTTCCGAGAACACCAGCAGCCCATCCCCGGGCAGGCTGACGCTGGCCGTGATGTCATCCTGGCCATACTTGCACGCGATCGACCCGCGGGTGGCCAGCCGGGCACCCAGCAAGGCAGGAACGAGAGGCGAATCTGTTGGCATGCGCGATGGCACCCAGCCAGGCTTGTTCATCTCCTCCAGCACATCCTCAAAAGTGTCGCATGGAATCACCCCGCCGGCCAGGAAGGCGCGTGGGAGCGGGGCAGGATGCGCGAAGATAGTCACACGACCACCGTCACCCCGATCGATCGTGGCCAACACCTCTGCGCCCTGAGGTGCCGGCCCGGTGGTCACGATATATCGCACGTTCAGTACTGACAGTTGGGCCACTGACGAAGCTGAAAGGGCAGATTGTAACAGATGCCGGTACCGCGCCAGCGGAAGCCCATGATACCCCGAGATCCAGTGCAAGCCATGGTACATCCGGCGGTTCGGCAGGCCAAAATACTCATCGGTCGCCACGCGGAATTGAGAAGGTGCCAGCCGGCCACCCTCCCTCCCGGGCGAAAGGAGGAACGTCATGACCGGACCGGGCTCCCGCTGAGCCGCAGCCGGTGCGAATATGAAATACCTGGCGGACGAAACCAGCAGATCCGTCACCGTCACCCCCCATGCCACCACGGCGCGGAGGGCGAACGGCAGGGGGGTCACCACCAGCATTCCTAAAGCGCCGGCCGTCACCACACCGCTGACTGCGCCCTTCTTCAGAGAGTCCATGAATGTGCCGTTGATATCCTCCTGAGTGATCCGGCCTTCCTGAAGGTGCTCAGCTACAAACTTGGGCAGGCTGGCTGCACCCGCCAGCCGCGGAGCCCGGGAGGAGAGTGTCCAGGCCACGACGCCGAAGACAAGCAACAATCCGGCGGCGGTCACCGCGCCACGTTTCCTCCCACTTAAGATCTCGTCCCACCCGCGCGCCGCCAGGACGCAAGCCGCCAGATGTGTGAAGGACAGCCAGCGCAACGGCGTGCGGAATCCCGAAAAGACGGGAACCTGAGCGAGCCATTCACCAACCGGCGTGGCGGGCCCCAGCGCCAGCAGCACACCGGCGGCAGCGAGGATGACCCAGCGGGTTTCGGTTCGCCAGGCGGCTGCACCACCGATGACCGCCAGGGCCAGCGGAAGCAGGCCGGGATAATCCGTGGAGGACCGGAACAGATGCGGGCCGAAATAGGGTTGAAGAGTCCCCCAGATCTCCGGGAGGAGAAACGCGATGGCATCCCAGGGTGAGAGCGCCCAGAGCGCCGATAATCCTGGCTCAGGTTTGGCGCGGACCGAATGGGCATAGTACTCTAAGCCAGGCACCCAGATCACGGCGCTTAACCCAGCCACCACACCCCCCAGCACGGCCAGCCGCAGGCTGCGCGCGGGAAGGCTTGGAAGGGAGAAAGGGCAAAGGATCCAGGCGGCGCTGATGAGAAGCGCGAACGCCACAAACTGCATAGAGATGGTCAACGCCGGCAGCGCCAGCAGCGCCCCAGCTCCCGCAAACCAGGCCAGCCGCCCGCTCAGCCGGCCCTCCTCCAGGCAGGCAAACATGAGCGGGAGCCAGGCCAGGGATCGAACCCAGTGCGGATGGCCCGCAGCTACAAGTGTGAACAGATGCCCACCGAGCATGTAACACAGTCCTCCCATAAACGCGGCGGACGGTGACCGTCCGGAGCGTCTCAGCCACCAGAGCATCCCGGTGCCGGCCAGCCACAGGTGAGCCATGAGGTCCAGCGCGTAAAATGTTGAGGGTTCGATGTCCACGAACAGCGAGCCAAGCTCGGTTGGATACAACGCCAGCACATTCAACGAAACCAGATGTGGCTGGCCAGAAAAAATATACGGATTCCAAAATGGCAACCGGCCTTCCCGGGCAAACATCTCGTGGGTGAATTGAAAGAAGGGATAATGGAGATCAGTCCAGTCACCCCCCGCCAGAGCGCCCAAGGGATTGACCGCCGGCCCCAGCACGAGGAGCAGGACCGCGAGATAGACGAGCGAGGCAGCGACTACAGTTCTTTTTCTAACTTGGCGATGGCTTTTTTGAGTTCGAGGCGGCCGCGACCCAGGTTGCCGTCCAGGTTCATGGCCAGCGCGAGGAAGTAATCCTTTCCGACCGTCATCATCAGCATGGTGGTTTTTTCGGTGGAGATCATCACCTCATTGGTGGTCCCGATCCCGAATTCTTCGCTGGCCTTCCGGGCACTTTTAACAATCGTCGCGTATTCAGCTCCAGCGACGGTCATGTCAAAGTCAGGCCGGGTAGAAATCTGCTCCACCACAATGCCGTCCAGGCCGACGAGAGCCGACCCCACCGCGCCATCCACATTGCTGACCGTTTCGCGCAGCACAGTCTTGAAATCCATGGGGTCCTAGCTTACCCCAGTCAACCGCTTCAGGCAATCATTCAGCGCGATACGCAAAAGCCCCACCTTGACGCCTGCCCCCGCGAGCACGACAAGAATGCCAGCAGGAGTGGGGCTCACCATCACTAACCCTTCCGTCCCGAGAATGAACGCCTGCTTCACTTCTCCCTGGTTCATTCGGGAGGAGGCCCGTTTGGTGACATCCGAGAGTTGACGGACCACGGTCACCATGTTCTCTGCAGACTCCCAGGCAGGAGGCTTGCCGGAGGCCCTTATCTCCTTCTCGGTGATGAGAAACGCCTGCCGCATCCCCTCGGTTGCGGCAAGTTGATTCAGAATTTCGGTGATGCGGTCCTCGCCCGGCAGCGGCGGCGAGGCACCCGCCGCGCCAGTAGCGGGTTGCACAGCTTTGCGCTCCTCTTTGCGGGTCGAGCGCGGAGGGGCAGGCTCGGGCCCCGAGGCAGCCGGTTGGGGGGCTTCCGGTTTGGGGGCGGCCTGTGTAGGCCCCCCCATCAAACCAAGCAGGTTTGATATTTCCTCCTCGCTGAACTTTTCTCCACCAGTCCTGGCACCTTGAGCGGGCGCCGGTATCTTATGAACTTCAGCCGGCGGTGAGGATTTAGGCGCCGCGCCCCCCTTGCGCATCCGCTCCAGCGCCACCTGCAACGCCTGCTGCGCGTCGGCATCGTCAGGGTTCAACGAGAGGATCTTCTGGTATTCCGTGATGGCTTCTCCGAATCTGCCCAGTGCCATGAACGCCTGGCTCAGGAGCGTATGGGCTGTAAGATTGTTCGGCTCGCGCTGCACCACTTTGGTGAGCACGTCCACCGCCTCCTCATGTTCGTGCTCCGCGGTTAAGACACGGCCCATCATCAGCAATCCGCTTGGCAGGTTTGGATGCCGGCTCAACCCGGTCCGGCATACCGACAGCGCCTTTGACAGCTCCCCTTTCTTTCGTAAGGCGTCAGCGAGCTGCACAAAGACCAGGGAATCTGGATCTGTCTTGAGCTTGTCTTGATACGACTCGATGGCGGTATCGAGCATTTCATTGTTGGCCACGTCAGCTTTTAACTCCCTACGGATCCGCCATCTTCAACATCATACGGGGACTCACATCGTCCCTCACCGTAACACCGCCGATTTTTCGTGTCAACACAACGCGCAGGTGCCCGCGCCGGCGTTTCTTGTCCACCGCTTGAGCACGAAGGATCCGAGCCCGTGAGAGCCCAGCCGGAACGCTGACCGGCAGCCCCAGGATTCGTAAGAGCGTCTCAAGGCGGGTGGGAACCTCTGGCGCACAGATGCCCAGCTTGGCGGAGACACGCGCCGCGCCAACCATCCCGATCGACACCGCCTCGCCGTGCAGCAGGCGGCGATACCCCCCCGCAGCTTCCAGCGCGTGTCCCAGGGTGTGGCCGAAGTTCAGGATGATACGCCGTCCCGTTTCCCGTTCATCACCTGAGACGATCGTCGCTTTGATCCGGCTGCTGGCTTCGATCACATATTGAAGCGCCGCCGTCTCACCACGCAGCACGCGGGGTGCGTTCCGCTCAAGCCAGACAAACAGACTTGGGTTCGCGATCACACCGTACTTCACCACCTCCGCCAGTCCCGCCCGCAACTGGCGCTGCGAAAGTGTCGTTAACACTCGAGGATCAGACAGGACCGCCGCAGGCTGGTGGAACGCGCCAGCCAGGTTTTTTCCCTCGGGCAGGTCCACCGCGGTTTTTCCACCGATGGCAGCGTCCACCTGCGCTTCCAGTGTTGTTGGAATCTGCACGTACCGGATCCCACGCGCATAGACCGCCGCGACAAACCCCGCCGTGTCACCGACGCTCCCGCCACCAAGAGCGACCACGACCGCATCCCGGCCAGCGCGAGCGCGGGCCAGCCGCCTGAGAAGCCGGCCAGCACAGGCCAACGTTTTCGCGCGCTCGCCATCCGGCACCGGCAACCAGCGCAAAGCCAAGCCAGCGCGACGACAGGAGGCGCGCAGGGTTAAGCCGTGCAACCGGACGACCGGGGCTGAAGAGCAGACGTAGAGTTCGTTGATCCCAAGGAGGCGCTTGAGTCGCATGCCGGCAGTACGCAGGAGCCCGCAACCGATGATGACCGGATACGATCGAACCCCCAGCTTGACCCTGACCGTACGCATCAGCGGGTCCCCCTCACTCCCCTCTTGAGCTTAGGACCCCTCTCCCTTTTCCCTCTCCCAAGGCGTTGAATAATCCGGGCCGCCGCGCGGGAGGGTGTGAGCTCCCCCGCGCGCACTATCACATCAGCTCTTGCGTAGTGCCGCTGCCGTCTGGCTAAGAAACGAGCGATCAGGCCGCGCAGCGCCCGGGGGTTCCCGCCCGCTCTCGCCAGCAGGGGCCGGCCAGCGGCGTTCCGGAGTCTGGCGGCCAGTTGAGCAGGAGGCACCTTGAGATAGACGATGCGCCCAGCCCGCTTGAGCCACTGGCGGTTGCGGGCAAACACCGGCGCTCCCCCGCCCGCAGCGATCACCCGCCGGCTCATCCGCGGCAGCGAGCGGATCGCGCGATGTTCCAGGTTTCGGAACGCCGCCTCTCCGCGGGCGCGGAACAGCGCGGCAACACGATGCCCCGTCTGTCGCTCGATCA
>CAZPLZ010000054.1:0-18911 GCA_964587525.1 uncultured bacterium
TGATTACCGGCTGCCGGACATCTACCCGCCCAACCCCGACCTGGGCACGTTCGAAGATTTCCGGAAACTGGCCGGCATGTGTAAGGAGCACGGCGTCCTCTTCGCGCCGCATGATAACTACATCGACTATTACCCCGACGCCGCAGGGTACTCCTACGACCACATCGCCTTCACGGCTGATGGGCGGCCCGTCCGCGCCTGGTACAACGAGTGGCGGCAGGCCCAGTCCTACCGCTGGCGGGCTGACCGGGTGCGGCCGTTCCTGGAGCGCAACCTGAAGTTGATCCGGAAGGGGATCGCCCCGGACGCCTACTTCATCGATGTGTGGTCCTCGGTCGGCCCGTACGACTACTGGACCCAGGATGGGCAGTTCGTCAGCCGGCTTAAGACAAAGAAGATCTGGGGCGAGGCGTTCGCCTGGATCCGACAACATCTGGATGGAGCGCCGCAGATTTCCGAGAGCGGCCACGATCAGTTGATCGGCTGGCTGGACGGGGCACAGACCAACCACCTGCGGGTGGGCATCCCACCGAAGGGGTACTATCAGTGGGCGGTCTGGCCGATTGGCTGCAAGGACGCGGAGCGGGTGCCCTGGTTCGACGCGGCGCACCACGACCGGTTCGTGCTGCACGGGGCGGGCTACGAATCCCGCTACGCCGCGGGGCTGGACAGCCGCATCCACGGCATTGACAGCGATGACTACATCACCACCGAGGTGCTGACCGGGCACCCGGCGATGGTGTCGAAACCCTTCGGGCGGAAGGTCGTGCGCAAATACTGGCTGCTGCATGAAGTCATGCTCGGGCTGGCCCGCCAGCGCATCGACGATGTGGAGTTCGCCGGCGCCGACCTGCACCGGCAGCAAGTGCGCTGGGACAACGCCGGCGAGGTCTGGGTAAACCGCGGAGCCCAGGACTGGACCGTCAAAGGCCACCGGCTGCCACAGTTCGGCTTCTACGCCCGGATCCCGGTGAAGGGTGGGACCGCCGAAGCGGGGATTGAACGCCGGGACGGCGTGATCGTGGAATGGGCCCGCTCGCCGTCGACGCTGTACCTCAACGCCCGTCCGGTCATCAGGGGCTGCCGGTTGGCCGTGGAGAGCCTGGAATATGCAGGAGGGCGGAACTTCGCCCTAAAACTACGATGGGAAACCGAGAGGCCCTTTTCCAAGCGTTACCGCATCTTCGTCCACTTCACCGACGCCTCGGGGGAGATTCGCTTCCAGGGGGACCATGACCCCCCCACTCCCACCACCGAATGGACCGGCACCGGGGAAACCGGCACGGACGTAGCCATTCCCAAGAAGTATGCGCCCGGCGAGGAATTTCACTTGCGGGCTGGCCTGTACCATCCGGACTCCGGGGAGCGGCCGGAGCTGGAAGGCGAAACCGATGGCGGGTGGCCGATCAAGCTTGGAACCATACATATAGAAGGGAAGAAGAACCGGGTCACCGGCGTCGCCTGGAAACCGGATGCGGCCAGGCCGGACCCCCGCTGGGCGCGGATGAACCCGGAAGGGAAGGCCGTCACCTTTGGGGCGGTGCGCACCAACGGCGCCTGCCGGATCAACCGAGAGGGCCAGGCGCTTATCGTGACGCCCCTTCCGCAGGGAGGCACGTTCACCGTTTATCTGCGCGCCAACGAGCTGCCGTGGAAACTCCCGGAGCCAAAATTCGTGGAAGCGATCAACGAGGACGGGGAAACCGCATGGCGGAGACCATTGCGCAAAGTCCGCGGCGAGATCGCGCTCACCTGCGAACCGGAGGTCTTCGCCTACCGGCTGCATTGAGCGGGAGGACCGCGGGGCCTTCAGCCCGGCCCTATTTGATCGCGCCTTTCGTGAGCCCTGAAACGAAGTCCTTCTGGAAGAGGAAGAAAACAATCACCACCGGCAGGATGGACATGACGGTGCCGGCCATGATCAGGCCGTAGTCGGTGGCGTAGACGCTGCGCAATTGCGCGAGCGCCACGGGCAGGGGCAGCTTCTCCTGGGTCCGCAGCACGATCTGAGGCCAGAGATAGCTGTTCCAGCTCCCGAGGAACGTGAGCAGGCTAAAGGCCCCCACCATGGGCCGGACCTGGGGGATGGCGATCTTCCACCACAGCGTGAACTCTCCGGCGCCGTCGATGCGCGCCGCCTCCAGGAGCTCATCCGGCATGTTCTTGAAGGCCTGGCGGAACAGAAAGATCCCGAACACCGGCGCCATGCCCGGAACGATCAGCGCCCAGTAGGTGTCCATCCAATTCAGATAGTAAATGAGCTCGAACATGGGCCCAAGGAGCACTTCCCCGGGCAGCATCATGGAAGCCAGCATCACCGCCATCAGGACTTTCTGGCCCGCAAACCGGTATTTGGCCAAGGCGAACCCTCCCATCGTACAGCCCAGCATCGCCACCAGCGTCGAGGCGGTGGCCAGGAACGCGCTGTTGAGCCCGTAGCGGAAGAACGCTGTTTCACGGAATAGTCTCAGATAATTCGCCGTGGTGATTTCCCGACCCCACTCGGCCACCGGCGGCAGGAACATGTGCGTGAAGGTGTCGGTCTTGAGGCTGGCGATGAGCAACCACAGGAACGGCAAGAGGGTGAGTAGCGCTGCGCAACCCAGGGCCAGATGGCCCGCAAAACTTATGACGGGATGGCGGCGGGGACCGGTCATGACGGCTTCAGCTCCCGGGTGAGCCTCAACTGCACGAGGGAAACGGCGAACGTGATGAGGACCAGGGCCCAGCCGATCGCGGACGCGTACCCCAGATCACCGGTGTCGAACCCCGTCTGAAACAGGTACATGACGAGGGTGAGACCCGCCTCCTTGGGCCCAGAGCCGTTGTTCAACAGGATGTAGGGCAGCTCGAACAGTTTGTAGGAGCCGATTGTGGAGACGATGATGACGAAGACCGCCACGGGCTTGATCCCGGGCAGCGTCACATGCCAGAACTTTTCCCAGGCCCCAGCCCCGTCGATCTCTGCGGCCTCGTAGAGGTCCTGATCCACCGTCTGCAGGGCGGCCAGGAAGTAAATCATATTGAACCCCACATACATCCACATGGCGGTCAGGACCAGCGCGGGCATGACCAGGTTGGCGTCCCCCAGCCACCGGTTGTCGGGGTCCATCCCCAGGAAGAACGCAAAGAGCCGGTTGATGAGACCGTACCGCGGGGAGAACAGGGTGGCGAACAGCACAGCCACAAATACCTGACCCATCAGGTGCGGCGAGAAGAAGGCCAGGCGGAAAAACTCCTTGCCCCGGACCCACCTGGAGTTCAGCAGCAGCGCCAGCCCCAGGGACAGGGGAAGCTGAAGAAATATCGAGGCCAGGGCGAAGACCGTGGTGTTGCGCAAGGCCCTCCAGAACGACGGGTCCTGGAACATGAAGGTGAAATTTCCCAGACCCACAAACACGGAATGGCGGGCGCCGTGGGTCTGATGCAACGTCAACCACAGGGACTTCACCAGGGGATAAGCCATGAACAGCCCGAAGGAAAGGATAAAGGGCAGCAGGAACAGGTACGGGGCCGCCCGGTTGGTGCGCATGTGATTAAGGCTCATAGAACGGAAGCCGCGACACCTGGAGCTCGACGATCCCGGAGATCTTCTTCAATTCCCCCTGGATGAAGGCCCGCAACCCCTCCAGATTCTTGGCGCGCTGGGACTCGTACCACTTGCCGCTGTTGTCGATCACCTCGCCCAGCTTGACGCTCACCAGGCTGGTGAACGGCGTGTTCTGGACGGGGGGCACATCCGGGGCCAGGGAGATAAAGAGTCTCCCAACACGCTGGCCGCCGAAATACGGTTCAGGCCGGTTAAACACCGGCAGGGTCCAGGCCTCCCTGAGCGGGGGAATAATCCCGGTCGTAGCGTACCGCTCAGCCAGATCTTCCGCGTTGAAATACAGGTGCACCAGGAGATCCCAGGCCAGCTCGGGATCTTTGCAAATCTTGGAAATTCCCATCATGGTTCCCCCCCAGGTGCTGAGCCGGCGCCCCCCCTTCTCCCAAGCGGGCAGCGGCATGACCCGCAGCATGCCCCCGGCCTTGGGGATGTCCTGCTTGAACACCCCGATGCGCCAGTCCGGCAGCCAGAGGGCGCACAGATAGCCATCCATGACCGCCTGGGTCAGAATCGCCCCACCCCCCAGGCTGGTGCCGATCTTCTCGGGGCCCGCCACCATGCGGATGTACGTGACCAGCGAATCCAGGAGGACAGGATCATCCAGGGCGAGGGAGCCATCGCTCCGGAAGTAGAAAAACTCCCTCTGCTTGAGCATGATCTCGAACAGATAGGCGGAGCTTGGATCAAGCTCGATGGCATAACGGTCGGGCCGGCCGTCCCCATCCAGGTCCACCGTGAGGCGTTGCCCCAGCCGGATAAAGTCCTCCCACGTCTCGATCTCATTGACCTCGACCCCCGCCTGTTCGAACAAATCATGCCGGTACGCCAGGGCGAGCGGATGGACATCGTGGGGCACCCCGAAGATACGCCCCCGGGTGGTGTAGGCGGTGAACCTTGACGGCACCATCTGGTCGTAGAGGCCGGTCTCTTTCAGCCTGTCGGTCAGGTCCATGAACCCCAAGTCCTCGAGCGGGCCTGCGAAAAATGTCCCCGCCTTGCTGATCTCGATCTCCACCATGTCCGGGATACCCTTGCCGGCGATGAAGCCAGCGTGCAGTCCCTGGTGGAGGGCCTGGTAGGAGATGAGCTGCATGTCCACCGTGACGCCGGGGTGGCGTTTGAGAAAGGACGGCAGCACTTTCTTGTAGGACTCGTAATGTGGCTGGGCAAAGGTCCAGAACTCCAGGTTCGCTTTGGGTTTCCTCGGCTGGAGCATAATCCCCAGGAAGGAGAGCATGCAGATCACCAGGAGAAACAGCATCGCCTTGCCCGGCGGGAAGAAATCGTCCAAAGCCTGAAACCAGGACGTTCCGGGTTTCGTCTCGTCCGAGCCCATCTTCAACTGAGACATCATAACACTCGGCCTGCAGCCAGAGGGTTACAGCAGTGGGGCGCTTTCTGAGATAATGGGCGCATCAATGGCAAACTCAACCGCATGTAATGATCGGACGAACTTGTTTGCGACGGTGGCATGTGCCGCCGCCCTGCTCATGCCAGTTGCTATGATCGCAGCGGAGGAAAAAACTATGGAGAACGGCAAGATTCAGCTGACCTATGACTTCAACGATGCCAGCCAGTTTGCATCTTGGCAGGTCGGACCCACGGACAAGGAGAAGGACGGCACCTGGAACTATGGTGATCACCCGGTCTCGTGGACATGGCAGCAGGAACACGGCCGGGTGCGCGGGAACGGCGGATACCTCCTGCTGCCCCAGCGTTTGTCAGGCCATCAACCCATTGTGGTGGAGTTCATCGTCGGCAAGGACAATGGCAATGTCCATTGCGGCCTGTTTACCGGTGAGCCAAGCTTCACCGCCAAATCAGGAGGCTTTTACTTCAACGCCGGCGGATGCAGCAAGAGCTTCACGAGCATGGCCCAGGATGGCGAGTGGTTCGCGGAAAAGCAGTTGCCGTTTCAGAAGGGGTTCTACCCCATTCGGGTGACCTATATTCCGAACGTCGAAGCTGAGACCGTCAATCTCAAGTACTCGGTCAATGGGGAAACCTATTTCGAGGTTACACGGCCTTTGTCAAAGAACGCGGATGACGGCCTGCGCTTCGCCTTTCTTTCCGGCTGGATCGGGGGCGGTTATTCCGTGGACAGGGTCTCGATCAACGGCACGGCTGTCCCGGCGCAGGAAACGGCCCAAGCGACTCAATAATCGAGCCTGCGCACCCCCAGCGCAAGATCCTCGGCAAACGGGGGAGATTTCAAGGTACGCATCGGGCCAGAGTGTTCAATGCGTTCGGATTTTTCCACCTTCCCGGTAGCTGGACTGAGCCACCTGACCGTGTATGAGCCAGCAGGAACTGCAAGCTTGAGATTCACGCGGTGTCGTTTGACTCCCTCTTCGAGTTTCCGCTTGAGTGCGGGCTGAAAGACCACTTCCGCCCCCTTCCCGACCGGCGCATGGATGTACACCGCATAGGCCTCGCCGCGCCGGATCAGGGCCTGAACCGAAAACCCCTTCGGAACGCCGCCTTTAATCACGGAGACATCGGGTCGCATCGTAACAAAATCAAATCCGTTGATGAATTTCTTGAGGATGCCCAGTTGATGCCGTAAGTTCCTGCTGCCACCGCCTGGGGAAGCATAGGTCTTGAACGTGCCTCGAGGGTGCTTCGGCGTGAAGGAGTAATCCAGATTGTTGTAGAGCGCCCCTCCAGCCAGGATGAAATCCCAGCCTTCTGTTCGATAGATGACGTCAGCTTTTCCCCTGAATCCTGTCTCGTTCTCCCCGATGGGCTTCCTGAGCCCCCTGTTCATGGCCACCACGTCCGGCGGGACACAGTAGTGGAAGTTGAAAATCGACACCCGCGGATTGGGCTTCACAATCTTCGCCCGGTGGTTGGCCACGTTCAGCGAGATCAAGTGCTTGCGCTTCCATGACCGCTCCGCCTCCACGATGGCGTCCACAATGCGATCCTGCCACTGAGAGGAGACAACGCCAGCATACGGCTCGTTGCAGATCTCGTAGTACAGATTGTCGAAGCCTTTGAGTTCCCGGACAATTTTTTGAGTCACCGCCACCTGGACTCCGGTCAAGGCCCGATGCTTGAGGTTGTAGACTTCTTCGCGCGGACACTGGCCGATTCCATTGACATTGTTCCGCGCGTTCATCGGACACACCTCCCACAGGGACTCCTCATACCAGGGGCAGAACAGGTTCAGCTCCACCACCACAGCGCGACGGGCGGCGTGTCGCATGAAACTCTTCAACCGGCGGAAATAGGCCGGATTCCATCTGGTCAGATCATATTTATTCCCGCCACCAACAGCGCCCGGTTTCGTGGTGCGCGGCCACGGGCAGATGTACCGGCCGGGCTTCGGAGCCAGCGGATTGTCGGTGATGTTAAACGAACCCGGAAGTTCATGATAAACACCCGAGAACACCCGGGTGTGGTTGAGCCCATGCGCGTACAGCTCGTCCAGATAGGTTTTGTAATTGAAATCCAGGTTCAGGACCGCGCCGTAGTGCTCGGCGGACGTGATCAGAATCGTCGGCTTGCCACGAAACAGAAAGTAACGGGGATTGTCCGGATGCAGAGCCATGGACTCTCTGTCACGAAGCGAACCTTTAAGTTGCATCATCTCGCGTGGGCTATGATACCTCCATGGCACTGAGAATCAACACCAAGGTTCCATACGGCAACGCCTGTGATGTCGCCGTGCATGAAGGTCGCGATATGACGGTAGTCGAGTTCGTAGCGGACCCGCATGGTGGGCCGGAGACACTGTGGTTCTGCTTCCGTATGGTGCGCGATTCCCCGGCCACAGAAAAACCAACACCGGTCAAGCTCGTGCTCAAGAACACCCCGACGATGCTCGGCGGCGGATCATACGATGACGAAAAACCCCAACATATCCGGCCCGTCATCCGGTACGGCGACCGGGAGTGGGACCGGCTGGGGCCGGGAGAGGTCGAACGACACCCGGACGGCCGGGTGGACGTCGCGTGGACCATCCCGGAACCAACCCCGACCATGGAGGTGGCGGTCTGCTACCCGTATGGACCTCCAGATGTGGAAGCGATGGTCAACGAAACGAGCGGCGTGTGGCGGACGGACACGATCGGCGCCAGCCAGGGTGGAAGGCCGCTGATCCGGCTGAGCAACGCATACGGTAAATCCGGGAGCGAGCGTCCGGGGTTGTACCTGGTGGCCAGGCAGCACTCCGGCGAAACTTCCGGATCATGGACCCTGGACGGCGCGCTGCGGGAATTCGCCTCAGCGGGCGACCGCGCGCCGCTGGTCTGGTGCGTGCCGCTTTCGAACATCGACGGGGTTGAAGGCGGCGACTACGGCAAAGACAACTTTCCCTATGATCTCAACCGGGCCTGGGGCAAGCCGGCGATGCGGCATGAAACGCTTGTGATCAAACAGGATCTCAACCAGTGGAAGGCCCGCTGCCAGCCAGCGATGGTCATCGATTTTCATTCCCCCGGGCTCTGCGAAGCTGAAGGATTCTACTGCTTGGCGGCCGGTCTCAAGAAGGGTAGCCCGCGCTACAAGGCCATCAAGCCCTCGGTGGACCTTTTCGCCCAAGCGCTGCAGGAGCTGTACGTGGCCAGCCGCAAGCCGTCGTTGAACCCGTATCCCACCCGCTGGATCACGCCCAACCTCTCAAGCTATAGCTGGGACGATTTACAGATTCCCGGGGTGACCCTTGAATGTCCCTATGCCCTGGCGGGCTCCACCGTGCTGACGCGCGAGAAGTACCAGGAAGCCGGCCGGCGCCTCGCTGCCGCGCTCGTCAAACACCTGGCTTCTTGATTTCCACTGCTCACCCCTGTCAAGCAGAAAGTTTTTCGTTACACCCTACACAAAAGGATGATTGAGCCCGTTTGGCTCCGGCGGGCTGCCTCGGGATGCGTCCTGATCTTCGGCCTGTTCATCGGCGACGCCCTGGCGGGTTCTCCGCCGGGTGCCGATGAGCACACGGTGGGCCTGTGGCTCTTCGACGAGCCGAACTATCCATACACCACGCTCACGGAGGCGAGCGTGTACCGGTACGACCTATATCTCATGGAGGGCGGCTCAATGGTCCCCGGGAGATTCGGCGGGGCACTGAGGGTGGGCTCCGGCTCCGGCTACGCTGTCGCCTACGCAGGTTTTGCGGGCAAGGTGCCGGAAGAGGAACTGCGGGAGAAGGACGGGACACCCAGTGGCCTATGGGGCCCGACGGAGGGTCCGGGCAAGCTGCTGGAGGGACTGGCCGGGAATCGCTGGACGGTGGAGATGTGGCTGAATCTGACCGCAGTGGGCGGCAAGGCGACGATTCTTGATCTGGGCCAGGCGTACCGGCCCGGTTTCTCCCTGAGTGTGAAGGGAGGAGCGTTTACCATCGTGAACAGCTACGCCGGCCTGCGGGCGACCTGCCCCACCACGCTGGAATCCGGACGATGGAACCACGTCACCTTCACGTGTTCCAACGGGAAGATCCGCCATTTTCTCGGTGGTAAGGAACAAAAGGGGTGTGCGACCCAGCCCTTCCCGCGGGAGCCTCTGCCTGACCTTCAGAAGCCGGAGGATCGGGAACACGGAGATCGCGGCTTCGGGAAGATGGGCGCCGAGGAGCGGAGGAGGAATAGGTTCAACGTGGCCGTCGGAACCGACCGGCGCGGCGGCCGGGCCGTCTCCGGGATGATCGACGAACTGAGGATTTCCGACCTCGTCCGTTATACGGGACGCTTTACGCCGGCCAGCTTCTCGAGGAACTACGGGAAGAACGCTCCCGGCCCGGCGAAGGCCAACGGTCCACCGCTCCTCTTCTCCCGGGACGCGTCGACCGGTCCCATCGTCCTGGGCGGGCGAAAGCACGTCTTCATCGACGACGCGCTGTTGGAGAAGAAGACAGGTCTGCACATCGTTCTGAATAAGCCGTACGGAAAACAGAAGCTCGCGCTCGACTTTGAGATCCGGAAGTCGGCGTGGCGGCCGAGCGTGTTTGACGTGGACGGGATTGTCCACTTGGCGATCCCCGAGGGCTATAGTTCGGAAACGGGCATGACTTGGCTGGCCCTGTCCGCAGACGGGCTTGCCTTCTCGAAGCGCTCCCAACCGATCATCAAGGACACGCCCCTGTACGGCGGCTTTTTCGAGGATCTCAATCCCGCTGCGGGGCCGGAAGAAAGGTACAAGCTGAGTGCGTTCGTCGGCAACCGCGGCATGTATCTCTACGTTTCGCCCGACGGCAAGCGTTGGCGCCGGAACGAGACGATCCAGCTACCCCTTCGAAGCGGGGGTGGCGGCGAGTGCTTCTGGGACGACCAGCGGGGGCGGTACGCGTGCTTTCTCAAGCGCGACTCCAGTTTTCATAGCGACGAGGCTCCCCGGGTCGGGGGCCGGACGGCGGTCGGCTTCTGGACCGCCGACGCCCTCAAGCCGTGGCCGTTCCGGCACATGAAGATGCCCTATTTTGAGGGTTATCCGTTCCCGGCCGTCACGGGGGAGGGCCCCGTCTCCTTCGGCGTGATGCCGGCCGGCCAGGTGTACCGGACGCGGGCCATCAAGTATCCGTGGGCACCGGACGTCTACCTGGCCTTCGTCTGGCGCTATCCGGGCGACGACGGGCCGAGGCATGTCGAGCTGGCCGTCAGCCGGGACGGCGAGAGATGGACGTTCTTTGGGCAGAACTGGTACATCCCACGCGGCGGCGCGGAGGAAGAGCTGTCGATGTACGGGTTGATCCGGCGCGGCGACGAGATCTGGCAGTACGTGAACGAGGGCGGAGCGCACGGTGGCGACGCCCCGCGCACCTACTATCGGTACAAACAGCGGCTGGATGGCTTCACCTCGCTGGACGCCCCCGGCGCGGGTTCAGCTGCGACGCGTCCGCTCATCTTCGCCGGCAGGAAGCTCGTGGTCAACGTGGCCGCCAAGGGATTCCTTCGGGTCGGTATCGCGGATAAGGACGGCCGGCCGATCCCGGGCTTCTCTATCGAGGATTGCGCGCCGATCAGGGCCGATTCGGTCCGCCATAAGGTGAAGTGGAAGGACGGCGCCGACGTCAGCCGTCTTGCCGGCGGAACCGTGCGCTTGCTCTTCGAGATGAACGAAGCCAAGCTTTATGCGTTGCAGTTTACGAACTAGCGCTCCTGGGGGCGCCCGGGTTTCCCGCATCCCATGCCGCGTTAAGTCTAGATGTCTTTACCGCCAGTCGATGATCGTCCCGATCATGCTGGTGTCCCAAGTCAGCATGGCTTCGTAGGTTTCCACAGCCTTCTCCCATGGGACCCGGTGGGTGATGAGAGGATCCAGGCGGATTCGCTTGGCCTGGAGGAGCCGGAGAAAACAATCCCCGTCGTCTTGGTTGGTCCAAGAGCCGGGACGGTTTTCGTGTTCAGGATTGGCCGAGGTGTGAGCACCAATGATGGTGAGGCCGGGCTTGTGTACATCCCGGTAGAAGTTGACTGTGCTGGTGCCTCGAGTGCTCGCCAGTAGCACGATCCGCCCAAAAGGCCGCGCCACCTGACAGGCAACCGCCACTGGATCAGCCGCACCCGTGGCTTCAATGACCACGTGAGGTCCTAAACCACCGGAAGAGTTTTTGAGCGCGTCCTGCCACGTTTGCTGTGAGGCATCGATGGTGACATCGGCGCCGCACTCCTTGGCGATCGCGAGACGCTGGGCCACCTTATCCACTCCAATAGCGGGGAACCCCCCATTGAGCCTTGCGATTTGCAAGGAGAGCTGACCGATAATGCCCAACCCAAGGACCATCACCGCTTCTCCAAGCTCGATACGGGCCTTGCGCACACCTTGGGTGCAGATGATCCCTAGACTTAGGAACCCTGCCTGATCAAGTGCAACACCTTCCGGAACCGGGGTGACATCCCTTTCCGGGATCGTCCAGATTGACCGATGTCCCATGTGGCAACCCACCCGGTGACCGGGAGCGACCTTTGTCACCTCGGCGCCGACTTTTTCAACCACCCCTGCAGCACAGTAGCCTGGATGATAAGGGAAGGTCGCGTTGGTGTTGTCCAGCCCCAGCACGAAGGCCCGTTCCGTACCCGGGCTAATGACTGAGAAGTGGGTCTTGACGGTTACCTCGTGAGGTCCAGGCTCGGGAACCTCATACTCACGCAATTCCATCTTGCCTTTCTTCGGTTCAAGGGCCGCCAGGGCCTTACATTTCATGGAGTCACCACTTCCTTGTACGGAGGTATCATACACGTCAGGCTATGAAGAAGAACACGGTCGGTGCCTTCGGACCTTGGTTAGATAAACTTTGCCGCCGCCCTCGAGCTCCTCTGACTCCCCGGAATAGGATTGGCATCCGTCGCCGGCTCCTCCAGTGCCTGGCGATTCCAGATACCGGCGGCACACCGCGCGCGAAGGTCCATGACAGGTACATATGGGACGGACTGTCCATCGAGCACCTCTCCTGGCAGCTTCCTTATGGTCCAAGGACTGAGGCGATTTTCCTGAAGCCAGCGGGCGTTCAAAGACGGTTGCCTGCGGTCCTGGCTCTTCACTCGCATGGTGGGAAAAAAGACCTCGGGTGGCGGAAAATCGCTCGGGGCAGGGGGCACCTTCACCCGCGCATCCGCGAGCACGTCAATCATTATGACGGCGGAATGTTTTGGGCCAACGAACTGGCCAAGCGGGGTTTTGCCGTATTGGCCCATGACGTATACGCGTTCGCAAGCCGCCGGGTCCGGACCCGCGACGTGCTGGACCAGGTGAGAGGAGCTGCTCCCAAAGCGGACCCTCGCACCGCGCACGACATCTGGCGGTACAACGAATGGGCTGCGGGGCATGAAAGTGTCATGGCCAAAGCACTGCTCGACGCGGGCACAACCTGGCCTGGCGTGGTTCTTGCGGAAGATCAAAGGGCTTTGGATTATCTGTGTTCCCGGCCGGATGTGGATGCGCGCCGCGTGGGCTGCGGTGGCTTATCTGGAGGAGGCCTGCGAACGGTGTATCTGGCTGGTCTGGACCCCCGGGTGCGTTGCGCGGTCTGTGTGGGTTATATGACCACATGGCGAGATATGGCGCTCAACCGATGCTGGACCAACACCTGGATGGTCAATGCGGCGCTCATCCCCAATTTCATGGATTTTCCTGAAATCCTGGGCTTGCGCGCACCGAAGCCAACGCTGGTGCTCAATACCAGGAAGGACCAGTTGTACACCCTGCCCGAAATGAAACGAGCGGACCGGATTCTCAAGGCGGTTTACCGCAGGTGTAAGGCAACGGAGCGATATCGGTGTTCCTTTTATCCCGGCGTGCACAAATTCGACCGGCCGATGCAAGCTGAAGCCTTCGCTTGGTTCAACCGCTGGCTGTAGCTTCTTCTGCGCTTCCCGATGTGAGATGAAAGTAACAGGGTTCGTTGATCTGCAAGTCAATGGGTTTCGCGGGGTGAATTTTTCCGGGTCGGATTTAACGGATTCGTCCTTCCGCGAAACATGTCAAAACCTCCTGCAGCATGGAACCGCGGCTTTTTTGCCAACTATAGTTACAAGCCCAGAAGAGATATATCGCCACAATCTTCCGCTCATGGCTAAGGTCTTAGAGGAGCCGGAGTTTCAGGGCCGGCTCCTCGGTTTTCACGTAGAAGGGCCATTCATTTCGCCAAAACCTGGGGCAGTGGGCGCACACAACCCCGATTGGGTTCGCGCTCCTGATCCTGCTTTTCTCGATCAACTCATCGAGTTATCCCGGGGGAACATACGACTCCTTACGGTTGCCGCTGACGTGAAGGGTGCTCCGGAGTTGGTTGCTCATGCAGCGGATCGAGGGATCACCGTTTCCCTTGGCCATCAGTTGGCCAACGCCGAGGACCTGGAGCGCGCTTTGAAGGCTGGAGCGACCGCCCTTACGCATCTTGGGAACGGAATACCGAATATGTTGCCGCGGCATCCCAACACCATTTGGGAGGGTTTAGCCGAAGATCGGCTGATGATGATGGTGATCACGGACGGGAGCCATCTCGCAGCGCCAGTTCTCAAAGCCATGCTACGCGCCAAGGGAATCGACAAAAGTGTCGTGGTGAGTGATGCTGCACACTTGGCTGGAATGCCGCCTGGACATTATCAGACGAATGGGCACGAGGTGATCCTGGAGCCCAACGGGAAGTTGCACGATCCGAAAAGGGAATGCCTCGTCGGTTCTTCATTTACCATGTTGGAGTGCATGAACTTTCTTGCGGCACAAGGCTGGTACGATCTGGACACTTTACTGATGCTCAGTGTTCACAACCCTTTGAAGTTAATAGGTCTCAATCCAAAGAGTGTCAAGTTGGAAGAGACGCTGACGTTTGACAAGAAGAAAGGATTTATAACGCACAGCGGATAGGCTAACCCATAAGGCGGTATACCCCCCTCACCCCACCCTCTCCCCCTATAGGGGGAGAGGGAATTCTATGTGATTATTGCTTTATTCGTGGGCGCGGTTAACCGCATAAGGTTTTGAAAACTACGATTCATAAGAGCCATTTGCTTCATAAGTGAGTCATCGGAGGAAAAATGTTTTACGCTTAGCATGAATTTCGTTTGCGCCTCAGCCAACGGAAGCATTAGCCGCTGTGCAGATTGAATCGCTTTCGCCTTTTCTTGAGCAACACCAAGTGCAATTTTCTCTGCTTGAATTTGAATATGGAACTGGATAGCCGCGTCAATGTGCGAGAGCGCCTTCATAGACTCGACACCACCCTCTCTCCGGCTTCTTGGTATCGTCAAGAACAGATGCGAGAAACCGCGAATCAAGCAGGATTGCGTTCGCAGATGACCTCTGGCAGGCGCAACGTCGTACCAGCCCTGCTACAAATCATATTGCTGCCTGATGTCCGCACCTGACGAGTTCATTGAGCAGCCCTTCAGCTTGGTCGATCCCAGGCAAGTTCGTATCCACCAGCGGCTGGCGAGGTTGGTTGGCGAGGGTCCAGCCACCTTTTTCCGTGATACCTGCAACCTTATGGCTTCGCGACCTCTCCCCACCACGACCCACCTCGTGGCCCATCTCCTCCGAGAAACCGAAAGTGCGCTGCGCAGGGCCCTAAAGCCCATCACGGGGCCAATGCTAACCAGCAGTTCATGCACAGGTGGTAGACACGCCGCTGAAGTCCAGCAGTGCTGCGCAGCGCTTGAAATATCTTTGTCCGACGAAATTACAAGAATGTGGCTCGGCCTCACTGGCGAGGACAATCCCGAGGGCTTCCCGTACCGGGCGCACCGCCCCGCACTCGATAGACCACGGCCTGTCACCCACGAATACCGGAGATGGGTCGCTAGAGTTGAATCCATCTTTGACGCCGTCTTGGAAAGGTTTGAAAATCGATACGAGGCGGTATTCCGGAACCTTGACGCACTCCTGCAGGTCGAAACACCAACACTTCAAGATGCCAGAGCGTTGCGCAACGATGTGCCGAACAGCCTGACGGCCCGCCTCTACTTCTTTAACCGATTGCAGAATCCTCAATGGATCGCCCCCATGAAGGAAGAGGGATTCTTCGAGCATCCGCCCATCGAAGAAATCGACGATGAGGGACGCGTCTCATTCCCGGCTTGGCCGACCTCCCACTACCTCGCTCGCATGGCAAGGCACCCTGATCCAACTGTCCAGGCGACGGTCCTTGACGCAATGCGTGACATTCCCTCGACGACGAACCCGGCAGTCCTTCAGGACTTCGCCGAGGTGGCCGTGAGTCTTCCCACCGAGCTCGCAAAGGAACTTGTCCCCCGTGCCAGAGCATGGATCGCCTCCCGTGTTGAGATGACCCTGGTTCCCGACCGGATCGGGACATTTATAAGCCGGCTGCTTGCCAGCGGAGAGGTAGATGCAGCATTGGAGCTCACCGAGGCCTTGCTCGCGCTCGATCCTGTAGGCGAACCCGAACATGACGCGAATGTGAAAGCTCGCATCCGTTCCTACAATTACGCTGAATTCCTCAAACATCACCTCGCTGATTTGATAAACGGGTGTGGCCTAAAAGCGGTGGAGCTGCTTGCACGCTTGCTGGACCGAGCCGTGGAGCTCTCGATCGCCAAGTCACTGCGTGAGCGGAATGACGACATGTCCACCGTATGGCGCCGCACCATCGGGAAAAAAGGTCGGTTCCACCAACAGGAAACCAAAAATCTCCTCGTTTCGGCTGTCCGCGATGCCTCCATACAGCTCATCACGACGTCACCGGAACTTGCATCCCAACTCCTCACTTCCCTCGAATCGCGGCGCTGGCCCATGTTCCAGCGGCTTGCCCTCCACATCACGGACTGTTGCCACGAGGTAGCCGGTCCACTGATCGCCGACAGACTCACTAATCACGCACTGTTCAATAATTACCGCTTAAGAACTGAGTACGTCAGTCTGCTGAGAAACCACTTCGGCCGCCTAGGGCTGGAGCACCAGAGAGTGATCCTTAGTTGGATCGATACAGGCCCCGACCTGCAACGTTATCGTGATCGATTCCCTGAATGGCGAGGCCAGCCAGCCACAGATGAGGACGTGGAGCGTTACAAATCAGAGTGGCAGCGGGATTGGTTGGCGCTGATTGAACCAGCGCTAAATCAAGAGTGGCTGGATCGATACCGACAGCTTACCGAAGTATTTGGGCCGGCCGAGCGCATCGACCGGCCAGACACGTTCCAAACGTGGAGCGGGCCAACAAGTCCGAGTACGGCCGAAGAGCTGCAGGGCCTTGACGATTCACAGCTACTGGAGTTGCTGGCCAATTGGGACCCTTCCGGTCAACCTATGTCATCTACTCGCAAAGGGTTAGCTCGGGAACTCACGAGCATTGTGGCGGCCAATCCAGAGAGGTTTGTCCATCTCGCGACTCGATTCACGGCCCTTGACCCCACATATGTCAGGGGGTTCGTCGAGGGCCTGGGGCAGGCAATCAAGAACAAGGTCAAATCCGGATGGGAACCTGTCTTGGACCTCGCCTGCTGGGTGGTCGCCCAAGCCAAAATGATACCAGGCCGTACGGGCGGTGACATCGACCAAGACCTCGACTGGGGGTGGACCCGAAGAGCCTTGGCGCGGCTCCTGAACCTGGGATTCAGCAAGGGAGAGCACGAACTCCCCCTCGCTCTCCGCGCAAAGGTCTGGCAGATATTGGAGCCGCTGACGGACGATCCCGATCCAACACCTGAGCGAGAGGCCGAGGGGCTGGCTGGCCACGGAGGTGCCCTAAACCTCGGGATTAATACTGTCCGGGCCACCGCGATTGACGCAGTGATCTCTTACGCCGCCTGGGTCGTCCGCCACACGGTCCCGAGCGATGATGCAGTGGCGACTACTCGACAGGGCTTCGTGGAGGCCCCAGATGCTCGCAAGGTTCTCGAGCACCACCTCAATCCATCTCATGATCCTTCCCTCGCCGTACGAGCAATGTATGGGCAACAGTTCGACCTGTTGACCTGGTTGGACCGAACGTGGGCTGCCTCCCACATCGATGCCATCTTTCCGATGGACTCTGTATTGCGCGACCATCGGGAATCCGCCTGGCAGGCCTATCTGCTTTTCGGTCACGGTCCCAATGCGGCGACCTTCGAGCTGCTCGAACCCCATTACAGACTCGATGTTGAGGCACTCGGACAAATGGAGGCGGAGGTAATCGAATCATTCATCGCCCACTTGATGCAGCTCTTCATCTGGGAGCTGATCGAGCTCGAGGGGGCTAATTCTCTCTTGGGACGGTTTTTTGAAACCGCGTCGCCGCAAACCCGCTCCATGGCCATAACTTTCATGGGGCGTGGGCTACATCCATCGGAGAAGGTGATCGACCCTAAAATACTCGATCGTTTTAGGACGCTCTGGGAGCACCGCATAGCCGCTGCGCAAGCAATGCCCGAAGGAACAGACCACAGCGAACTTGTTCCTTTCGGATGGTGGTTCTCATCCGGCCGGTTCGCTAACAACTGGATGCTTGACAACCTTCGCCTTGTCCTCACCTTGGCGCGGAGCGTCGAACCAGATCACCAAGTGCTGGAAGGCTTGGCAAACATGGCTGGCAATTCCCCACTGGCCAGCATCCAGTGCTTGTCGCTGCTGATTGATGACACCATCCCAGATTGGAACTTTCACGTCTATTCCGACCGCGTCCACACCACCCTGACTGCGGTACTCCGGAGCGAGAACCCCGAGGCTCGAGAAGTGGCTCGGGCTGCTATCAGCCGGCTAAGTGCCCGTGGATACCACCAGTTCAGAGACCTTCTCGGCCATAGTCAGCCGGGCACAGAATAACTATCCAGTACAGTGAAACCCGATATGGAGCGAAATTTCAGGGGACTGTACAGATGACATATCCATCTGTTCCTTACCATCCCTTCATCATGGATGAGTTGCCATCACGTATCCTGTCTGACGTCTACAACTTCTTTGTGTTCAACGAGGCTGACTTGCAAGCTGTGGTCTACCACTGGACGACCACGTGGATGGAAAGGAACTACCCCTCAGATGCCGCCCGACCGCGTTTCCTCCTGAATCAACCGGCTCTGCGCGTTTCAGGCCAGCTGGTCCGACCTGACCTCGTGATGTTTCATGGGCACCAGCCCATTGTAGCCATCGAACTCAAATGCGAGCTGAACCGGCCCAGTCACGCCGGCAGCGAGAAAGACATTGAAAAACTACGTGTATGCAAGACCGCTTATCCTACACTCAAAAACGCCTACTTCCTCTACCTCTACGACAGCGATTCAGACTTGGATGTGGATGTCGAGGATTGGATGAAGAGGTACTTCTTCACCATTCCCGTAAACGTTCGTCGCCATCCTACAAGACGGTTGCGCAATCGATATGTCCACTGGCGGCGCAAATGGAAGCGACTCTACAAACACTTCCAAGAATGACAAAATATCCCAGGAGGTGACGGCTTATGAAGTCATTATTCAAGAAAGGTAAGTGGCACGCTATTAAGGACCTCGGAGGAGGAGGACAGGGACAAGTCTATCTAGCCCTTTCCGATGACCTCCTCAAAGAGACATCCGATACCATACGGCGGACTAATTCTGTCGGCGTGGATCCCATCGTGGAAGTCATCCCCTTGATTGTTTCTTCACTTCACATCGATCCCGACACACCACTTGGCTGTGGTGCCTTGAAGGTGTTGCACGGAGTGGACGCCTACCATCGTGATCGTCAAGCCTTTGATCGATTGGTACGTGAGATCGATGCAATGAGAGTGGCTCGGCATCCCAGTCTGCTAACCGTTATTGACGCCGATACCCGAGAGGGATGGTACGTGAGTCCCTTTTACCGCAACGGTACTCTTGCCAAACACATCAACCTTTTTGCGGGTTGGCCTGACCTCGAAAGTTTAGTCCAGGTAGAGTGACAGTTGCCAGCCCCT
>CAZPLZ010000055.1:0-15480 GCA_964587525.1 uncultured bacterium
ATCGAAGGGCCAGGAATCCGGGTGAGAGACAAGATTGCGGTGATTCGATAGCGGGCGGGTTCCCCGCATGGGCAACCTGTCCCTCCTCACCTTCCCTCTCCTTCTATCTTCCCTCATGGTCCTCGCCAGTTTCCTTGTTCAGGAGGCTATCGCGCAAAGCACGGCGTCGAGTGTGCTGAGCCTCGTGGAATCGCCGAGGGCTCAGGCCCTGGGAGGTGCCACAACGGCGCTTGGCATTGACGCCACGCTGGTGTGGCAAAATCCGGTGGCGGCCGCTCATGTCCGGCAGCCCTCCCTGACGCTGGGGGGCCAACGAAGCTTCCTGGGCGGGTTGACGTGGCAGGCGCTCGGGGTGCTACCGCTGGGTGGCAGGAATGTCTACTCCCTTGGGCTTTCTTACTACGATGCCGGTTCCCTGACCCTCAGGATGCTTGATGGCACTTCCCGGCGCGTTAATGCTCAACAGGACTGGATGGGCTCACTTGGCGTTGGTGTGGCGCTGTCATCTGCGGCCAGTTGGGGGGTGTTGGTGAAAGCGCTGCGCAGCGAATTGCTGGATGAATTCACTGCGACCGCCGTCGCGTTTGACACCGGGGTGCAGGTCCGCCTGAATAAAGCGCTCAAGCTGGGCGTGATGATGCAAAATGTGGGGAGCAAGCTGAAGTACCGTGATGATGGAATTCCCTTGCCCACTGCCTGGCGTGCCGGGCTGGCGTATGGGTACCGCGCGGGGACGCGTGATCTCTTAATTGGGATGGTCGACGCCGTGTATGCGTTGCAGGAAGGAACGGTGGCAGGGCGCGGGGGGGTGGAGTATCAATGGCGTGGCATGGTGGCGGTGCGAGCGGGAGCGCGATTATCGGAGGAACGGCAGGTTGGGAACTACTCCGCCGGGCTCGGGTTGACGGTGCAGCAGTACCGGCTGGACTATGCTATTCAGCTTGACACCACGTTTGATCTGCCTCAACTCCTCACCGTCACTATCTCGTTCTAACTCACAGGGGTTCCACGGTATCGAGGGATGGATATGATTCATTGGTTATGTCATAATGTATGACATGGGATCAAAAACTTCTTCTGTAGCCGAGAAGACGGTTCTTGAAACCGATGGCGGCGGGGTGTGGGCGTTCCGGCGGTACGATGCGGCCGGGAAGCTCATCCAGGAGGTTGATGGAGCCGTGCCGGTCTCGGAAGTGTGCCGGCGCCTTGGGAAATCCCGGCGCCAGGTGTACCGGTATCTCGCGCAGGGATATGTCGTGCCGGTCGGAAAGTTCCTTGGAGAGTGGCTCGTGCAAGCCAGGGGAATTGAATACCTTCAGGGGCGCCCGCGCCGCCCAAAACTGCCTCTGCCTGAGTCGATGCAAGTTCTATTTCCTGAATACAAGCTTGCACAATTGCATCCCATCTGTGACGCGTCGGTGATTGTCCCCCGAGTCATGGAGCAGGGGGACCGGAGAGAAACGGCCTGGTTGCTGAAACAATATTCCAAGCCGTGGCTAACGTGGTGGATGAAACGTGAGGGGTGGCATCTATCACCGCGAGCGGCCCGGTTCTGGTCCTGGTGGCTGGGTGTGCCTCTTCCTGGACCGAGAATCATCCCACCGCTGCCAAAAATGTTCGCATGAAGTTGCATTGGGAAATCCTAGAGGCGTCGAAGCGCAGTCAACTGGAACGGATTGCCGCAGTCGTGGCGACTACCGGATTCTACCTTGCCGGCGGCACGGGGCTGGCATTGCTAGCTGGCCACCGACAGTCGGTAGATTTCGACTTCTTTTTCGAATCGGAGCGGCTTGTCCTCCCGGGCATGGAACGGTTCAAGCAGGTGTTTCAGGCTGAAAGAGGTTATCGCATCCGTTTGGAGGAGCAAGGAACGCTTCATCTTGAGATTGGCCAAGCGCGCATCAGTTTTCTGGCTACGCCATACCCTTTGCTCAGGCGGCCAGTGCAGTCGGGGCTTTTAAGGATTGCGCATCCCGTGGATATTGGCCTGATGAAGCTGGCGGCGATCGTCTCCAGAGGAAGTCGGCGGGACTTTGTGGATCTCGCCTGCGTCCTTGACCGGTATGCGTCTCTTGAGGGGCTACTGAAACTTGCACAAAGGAAATACCCCCAATCTAGGGATTTTGCCATGCAGGCGGCGCGCGCCCTTGTCTACTTTACTGACGCGGAACGGGAAGCCGATCCTCTCCGCCTAGAGCCGCGCTATCGGTGGGGGAGGGTGAAAGCCATGATCGAGGCTGAGGTGCGAAAAGTCCTGCCTGGGCTCATCAAAGCCCGCGCCTGATGCCAAGGATCGGCTGCCACGTCTCGATCGCCGGGGGTGTCTCCAAAGCCGTCACGCGAGCGGTGGAGCGGGGCTGCGAGTGCATCCAGATTTTTACCACCTCGCCGCGCGCCTGGAAGCATCAGACCCATAAGCCGGAGGAAGTCGAAGCCTTTCGGGGCGGGGTGAAACGGCATCGGCTCGCGCCGGTGGTCGTGCACGGCAGTTATTTATTGAATCTGGCCTCGAAGCAAGCCTGGCTCTTAAAACGATCCATCGCCATGCTGGCTGAGACCTTTCAATGGGCGGATCGGTTGGGATGCGCCTCGGTGATCATTCATGTCGGGCACTGCGAGGAGGCACGCATGGCGGAGGGGTTGCGGTGTGCCGGTCGTGCGCTTAAGGCGGCGCTGAAGGAGCTGCCGGCGGGATTGACCCTCAGCCTGGAGATGACGGCGGGCGGCACAGGCTCGATTGGCGCCTCGTTCGATCATTTCACGAACCTGCTGCACGAGACGGGGGGCGATCCGCGGGTGCGGGTCTGGCTGGACACGGCGCATGCCTTTGCAGCCGGGTACAATCTGAGAAATCAGGAAGGCGTGGGGCGGCTCCTGGCGGATCTCAGGCGGACCGTCGGATTGCAGCGCGTGGCCGGGGTGCATGCCAATGATTCCAGGACGCCCCTGGGCTCCCGGCTGGACCGGCATGAAAATATCGGCAGCGGTCACATCGGAACACAAGGTTTCCGGCTCGTGCTCCGGCAGGCAGCATTCAGGCGGCTGCCGTTCATCCTGGAAACCCCGGGTTTTGACGGCACCGGCCCCGATCGGCGAAATATGCGAGCCTTGCGAAGGCTTGCCCTGCACTAAATCGAAGCGCTTAGTTCAGGGGAGGTATAGTAGGTCATCCATGGCGCTGTCCTTCATGCGCGTCTCGTTGTTCTCCGTGCTGGGTGCCACTGCGGTCGCGGCCGGCCCGCCGGAGCCGCAGCTCCTCACCGTCATGCGCCAGGAACTGGACCGGCAGTTCAAGGTCTATTCCCGTCTGGCTGAGCACCCGGTGTATTACCTCGCCTATCAAATTGTCGAAACCAAGGGATTCGACATCTGGGCTCGGTGGGGCGGGATCACGCGACGGAGACATAGCCTGCAGCGGATCATGGACTTGGACCTGCGGGTGGGCTCGCCGGAGCTGGACAACACCCACCGGGCGGCGGGGGCGGGCAGCACGTCGCGCGCGGTTACGCTCGGTGGTGATGTCACGACCCTGAGCGCGGACATGTGGCTGGAGTCCGAGCGCCGGTACCGGGCCGCGGTTGAACAGTACATCAAGATCGTCACCAAGCATGCGGTCAAAGTTGAAGAGGAGGACCCTTCTCCTGATTTCTGTGAGGCGCCACTAGTGCGATCCATAGAGGAGCCGCAGCCAGTAGAGATCAACGAGCAGGAGTGGGAGGCGCTGGCGCGCCGGGTGTCTGCTGTCTTTCGGCGCCACCCCGAGATTCTCGAGTCCTCGTTCCATCTG
The DNA here is from genome assembly GCA_964587525.1 of uncultured bacterium. GTDB lineage: Bacteria > Oederibacteriota > CAKKQC01 > CAKKQC01 > CAKKQC01 > CAZPLZ01. Next base: position 3,788 of record CAZPLZ010000055.1, read on the forward strand.
AGCGCCAACAGCGAAACCAAATATTTCGTCAACAGTGAAGGCAGTTCCATCGTTCATACCCGGCCCATGGTGGCAGCGTACGTGAGTTGCAGCGCACGGGCGGAAGATGGCATGGAGTTTTCCCTCTACCGGCATTATCCTGCGGCCAGATTCGCCGATCTTCCTTCCGAGGCGCAATTGGTTGCCGATACCAACCAGATGGCGGAGACCTTGGCGGGCTTGAAAACCGCCCCGCTGGTCGACCCGTTTATCGGACCGGCCATCCTGGCGGGCCGGGCGGCGGCGGTGCTGTTTCATGAGGTGCTCGGGCACCGGCTGGAGGGTCACCGGCAGAAGGACGAGTCCTCCGGTCAGACATTTACCAAGAAGATGAACTCCAGGATCTTGCCGGAGTTCATCACGGTCATTAGTGACCCCACGCTGCGCGCGCTGGGTGGAGTTCCGCTGATGGGGTTCTACAGGTATGACGATGAGGGCGTCCAGGCGCAGCGGGTGACGCTGGTGGATAAGGGGATTCTCCGGGCCTTTATGATGTCCCGTTCGCCCGTGCGCGGTTTCCCGGAATCCAACGGACATGGGCGCAAACGACCGGGCCGTGGGGCGGTGGGCCGGCAATCCAGCCTCATTGTCGAAGCCGCGAAGGGGATGCCGGTGAAACGGCTGCGGCAGGAGCTGATCCGGCTCTGCAAGAAGCAGAACAAGGAGTACGGTCTGATTTTTGAGGACATCAAAGGCGGGTTCACCTTTACGGGCAGGACGGTTCCCAACGCCTTCAACGTGATGCCGCAGGTGGTGCGCCGGGTCTATACGGACGGGCGCCCGGATGAGTTGGTGCGTGGTGTGGACCTGATCGGAACCCCGCTGTCCACCCTGGAGCGCATCGTGGCCGCCGCAACCGATCGGGGGATCTTTAACGGTTCCTGTGGTGCGGAGTCCGGCTGGGTGCCCGTGTCGGCCGTTTCCCCGAGCCTGCTCATTGCGGAAGTGGAAATTCAGCGCAAGGAGAAGGGGCAGGAGCGGCCGCCGTTGCTGCCCCAGCCCGGTTGGAACGGAGGGCCGGATGCGCGCTGAGCGTACGTCCTTCATCGCTGCCTTGTTGTTGGCGAGCGCCCCCCTCCAGGCGGGGGTCACCCAGGGTGATCCGGTTCTGGAGGCCTTGGAGCCGGAGCTGAAGCGTAACCTGAAGTCACTGACCCTGCCGGAACAGCCGCGTCCGTATTACCTGGGGTTCAGTCATTTGTCGTATCAGATCTTTAACGTGACCGCCCGGCTCGGCGACGTGGTGCAAGCGCAGTTCACCCGGTCGCGGTACGTCCATGCCCGGATGCGCGTGGGAAATCGTGAGCGGGACAACACCAACTTTTATGGATATGGAGGGGGCAGCCGCGGCACCGCGCGGCTCACCACGGACGGGCGCGGCCCCGGTGGCCAGGATGATCCCCGGTTGGTGGTGCGTGATGCCTGGCTCGCGGCGGACGCGGCATACAAGCGGGTCCTGGAGGCGCTGGCGGCCAAGGAAGCGGCGCTCAAGCGCGAGCAACAATCCGATCGCGCGCCTGACTTTTCCCCCGCGGTATCCCATGCGCATTGGGAGCGGCCGGTGGAGCTCGACGAGGGAGAGCGCAAAACCTTGCGGAAGCTTATCGGCAGCGTGTCCGCGGTGTTTCGTGCGTTTCCGGCGATCCAGCGCGGGACGGTTCGAGGCAACGCCCGGGCCAACACCATCCGGTTCATCGATTCTGACGGGTTTAAGTACCGGCAAGCCCACACGGCGGTGCGCGTCACGCTGACCGCCCAGGCCCAGGCGGTGGATGGCACGCCGCTCACGGACGTGGTGTCCATTATGGCTCCCAGCGTTGCGCAGTTGCCGTCCGCTGCCGCGCTGGCGGATCGAGCGCGGGCGATGGCCTCTCGCCTCGTGCGACGCATCACGGCGGAGAATCTGGAGGGACCGTATCTGGGGCCGGTGCTCTTTACCCCCCAGGCGGCGGCTGAGTTTATCCGGCAGACGCTGGCCGGCGATCTGGCGGGGACCCCTTCGCCCGTGGTGGCGGCGGATTACATGAAGTCTCGGGTCAGGGGCGGGCAGCTGGCCAGGTTTCTCGGGCTGCGCGTGCTGCCGGAGTGGATGACGGTGACCTCCGACCCCGGCCGGGATCAGTGGAACGGTCGTCCGCTCCTGGGGCACTACACGGTGGACTGGGAAGGGGTGCCGGGAAAACCGGTGGAACTGGTGACGGATGGCCGTCTCCGGGGGTTTCTCATGTCCCGGACGCCCTCGAAGAAATTTACGACGAGCAACGGGCATGGACGCATTGTGGCCGGCCCCATGGCGCGCGCCGTTCCGGCGAATCTGATTCTTGAGGCGCGCAAGTCGGTTCCGGAACGGATCCTGATCAAGCGCCTCCGCAAGCTGGCGAAGAAGGACGGCCTGGAGTATGCCATGATCGTCCGCCATCTCGGGGGAGGAAGTGGCAGGCGTATCAGCTTGGGAACCGGAGGAGAAGATGTCGAGGATGCGCCGTCGCGATGGGCCATCAGCCCGGCGCTGGACGTGGCGCGCGTGGATGTCAAAACGGGGAAGGAAACGCCGGTTCGCGGCGCGCTCTTTGGCCCGATCGGGGTGGCGGAATTGCGCAACATCGTCGCGGCCACCCGCGAGTCAGCGGTCTATTCTTTTTTCATCAATCCGGAGCGCATTGATTCTGCGCAGGGGTATACGCAGGGCACCACGGCCTCCATCGTGGCTCCGGGGTTGCTGTTCTCCCAGCTTGAGGTCCGGCCGATGGGTAAGAAGCACAAACCGCTGCCCCTACTTCCGCACCCCCTTTTCGCCAAGCCGCCCCTTTGATTTTTCTTAACTCCCTCTCCCGCATACGGGAGAGGGTAGGGGTGAGGGTAGATATGTGACCATCGTGACCCGCGGCGTCCGGGGACGGGGAAGCGCCCCGCGCCGGTTTTTCGGCCTCCCCCGCAATGTGGTCTTGCTGGGGTGGACCAGTTTTTTCACTGACGCGGGCAGCGAGATGATCATGCCGGTCCTGCCGCTGTTTTTGCGCGGGGTTCTTAAGGCTCCCATGATGGCGATTGGCCTGATCGAAGGCGTTGCGGAGGCCATTGCCAACCTGATGCGATTGATCAGCGGGCTCTGGGCTGACCGGATCGGACGCGCCAAGCCGTTTGTCTACGCCGGGTACGGCCTGTCAACCGTGATGAAACCGCTGCTGGCGCTGGCGCATAGCTGGCCGTTCGTCCTTGGCATACGGTTCATGGACCGGGTCGGCAAAGGACTGCGCACCGCGCCTCGTGACTCTCTCCTTGCAGCCTCCACCCCTCGGGCTAACTTTGGAAAAGCCTACGGGTTTCACCGGGCGATGGACACCGCTGGCGCCGTCGCCGGTTCCGCAATCGCCGCCGTGGCCTTGTGGTCGATGGGCGGCGTGTCATCCTCCGGGGTCCGCTGGCTCTTTGTAGCGTCCGTCATTCCATGCCTGCTTGCCGTGCTGTTCATCATGCCCGTTCGGGAGCCAGCAACCGGGGCCCAGCCGGTCAGCGGGCCGCGGCCTCCACAGGCCAAGACGGGAGCTTTTTCCCTCTCACTCGCCGCATGGACATTGCTCGCAGGGGTGGCGTTGTGGGAGTTGGGCAATATTAGCTACGTCTTCGTGCTGCTTCGTCTCAACGATCTGGGTGTGCCCGAGCGATTCATTCCCCTGGCGTATCTGGCGTTTAATGTTTTGTACATGCTCGCCGCGTTGCCGGCTGGCATGATGGCTGACCGGATCGGAATTCGCACCGCCTTGTTGCTTTCGCCTCTCTTCGGTGCGGCGGCGTACTTGACGCTTGGCTCGTCGGCCCTGGGACTCGCGGTGTCGGCGGGTCTTGTTCTGTTTGCGCTGCACAGCGCGGTGGTCAACGTCATCCCGCGGGCTGGGGTAGCCCATTTTGCGCCTGCGGGAGGGCGGGGGACCCTCTTCGGGCTGGTCGGGGTATGCGCGTTTCTCGGGAACACGTTCGCCGGCGCTCTCTGGCAGTGGCTGGGCTCCGGAGCCGCGATGCAGATTGCCGGCCTCCTCTCGCTGCTGTCACTCATCCCGTTCGCATTCCTTCCAAATATCCCTCGCGGGGTGAGAAAATATGAGACCCCATGATCAGGTTGGCAAGCGCTCTCCTTGTTGTAGGAGTGATTCCGGTCTGGTTCACCGGCTGCAGGGACAGCGGGATCAACGTGTATACGGTCCCAAAAGAGTCCACGGTGGGCCACCCGGCTGGATCCGCTGCGCTGGAAAGCCGGTCGGAGGGAGAACTTCACTGGACTGTGCCAGAAAGCTGGGTTGCCAAACCGGCCTCAGGCATGCGCGCGGCAAGCTTCCTGATTCCCGGCGCGGACGGGCAGACCGTAGAGATGTCCGTCGTGGGGCTGCCGGGGCCCGCGGGAGGGGCGCTGGCTAACGTCAACCGCTGGCGGAGGCAATTAGGCCTCCCACCCTTGAAGACAGAAGAACTGGCCACCCAATCCACCCGGCTTCAGAGCGAGGCCGGAGCAATCCTGCTGGTTGACTTCACCGGGGCGGACCAGGGGGAAGGCACCACGCAGAAGACCCGGTTGCTCGGCGGGGTCCTCGTGTTAAGCGAAAAGACTTGGTTCTTCAAGGTGACGGGGATGCCTTCCGTCATAGCTGCGGCCAAACCGTCCGTGGTTAGATTTCTGAAGAGTGTGCATGAGGCCTCTCCTCACTAAATTAGCCCCCCTTGGGGAGGCCCTGGGTTCGATGAAGTTGGCCATCTTCTGCCTGGTACTGCTCATGGTGCTGGTGGTCTATTGCACCTTGGCCCAGGTCCACCTGGGCACCTTTGGCGCCGTGGATCTGTATATCCGTTCCATGTTCCTCTATTGGACGGTGCCCGGAGTCGGCTGGAAAATTCCTGTCTTTCCAGGCGGGGGGTTGGTCGGCCTCCTGCTGGCCGCGAACCTCATGACTGCGCTGGTTCTCCGGATAGAATTCCGGGCGCACAAACTTGGCCTGTTACTGGCGCACGTGGGACTGTTGCTGCTCGTGATCGGTGAATTCATCACGGGCTCCTTCGCCGTGGAATCCGCCCTGGCCATCGAAGAAGGCTTCACCCGCAACTACTCAGAAAGTCAGCGGGAGATGGAGCTCGCGCTCATTGACGTGACTGACGCTGAATCCGACACGGTCTTCAGTGTTCCCGCTGCTCTGCTTAAGGCGAAACGCGACATCGTGGATCCACGGCTGCCGGTGAGGTTTCGCGTCAAGCGGTACTACCCGAACTCGCAACTTCGTGAGCGAGGGGGGGGAAGTGGGATCCCGCCAGCCGCCACCGCGGGGATAGGACAGCGGCTTGACGTCGTTGAGATGCCAGTCGTCATGGCGGACGACCAGGTCAACACCGTCTCGGTCTTTATCGAAGTTCAAGCGAATGGCACCAGCCTCGGGACCTGGCTCCTCTCCAGTGACCTTAACCCGCAGGTGTTGACACATGGCGGCCATCGCTACACCCTGGCCATCCGGCCAACCCGTTACTATCTTCCGTTTTCCCTAACCCTGAAGGACTTTACGCACGACGTGTACCCGGGCACGGACATCCCAAAGAATTTTTCCAGCCTCGTCCGTCTCAACGACCCTCAGCGGGGGGAGGATCGGGATGTGTTGATTTACATGAACCATCCCCTGCGGTACCGGGGCCTGACGTTTTACCAGGCCAGCTTCGGCAAGAATGACACGCTCTCCGTCCTGCAGGTTGTGAGAAATCCCGGGTGGCTCCTGCCGTATGCGTCGTGCGTGTTGGTGGCCATCGGACTTCTCATCCACTTCCTGCTCCAGCTTCGTTCGGCCGGAAGCGGCCCCGTCGAATGATCGCGCGGCGATACCTCCCCTGGGTCCTGCCGGTCCTCTGCGGGGCGGCCCTGCTGTTGTCTCTGCGCACGCCACGCAGCGCCAGCGGTTTTGACCTCGACGGTTTCAGCCGCCTGCCGGTGCTGAACAACGGGCGCGTAAAGCCTTTTGACACTGTTGCCCGGACCTCGCTCCTGTTGCTGCGGGGAAAGCAGTCCTTTTCCCTCAACGACCGGTGGGTGAGCGGGATCGAGTGGCTGCTCGATATGGCAGCCCGTCCCCAGGTCGCGGATGTGTACCAGGTGTTTGAGATCAACGACCCGGATGTGGTGGGGCTGATCAGGCAGGCGCAAGCGCTGCCGGCTGCGCCACGGCAGGCAGGACAACGGCACTTCGCCTATCAGGATCTCGAACCCGCTCTGGAGGAGATCGGCGAACAGGCCGCGCGCGCGGAGCGAGTGGAAGCTCAGGTCCGCTCGCGGTTCCAATCCGCCGTCGTCAGTCTGCGCCGGCAAATCTTTCTGTACCATCGGCTGCAGAACAGTTTGCAGGTGGCCGGGACGGAGCAGTTCCCGGAGGAAATTGCCGATTATCAGCGGAGCTTGGAGCCGGGCCTGGTGTCGCTCGGTGCCCATCAGTGCTCCGAGACCTATGATCGTGAGGCGTTGGTCGCCATCGGCTATTACTTCAAGCGGTATCAATTCCTGTCGCAGTCCGCAGAATTCCACGCGCTGGCTCCGCGGGAGGGGGAGCCCTCCGATCACTGGATCAACATGGGTGCTGGATTGCTGGAGGCGTTCAAGACCGGTAACCCCCATTCCGGAGCTCCAACATACGCCGCCCTGCTTCAGGCTTACCAGGAATCCGATGTCCCGGTCTTCAATGCGAGGCTGGCTGACTACCGCCGCTCGCTTGCCGGCCAACAGTCCCGGTCCGCGGCTTCTGCGAACTTCGAGGTGCTCTTTAACAGGGTGCAGCCCTTCTACCACGGGATGATCTTCTACCTGTTGGCTGGACTGCTGGCGTTCGCCGGCTGGCTGAGGTGGCCGGACCTCTTTCGACAAGCTTCCTTTTATCTGCTCCTTCTGGCCCTGGCCGTTCACACCGGAGGCCTGTTGACCCGGATCGTCTTGCAAGGGCGGCCCCCAGTGACCAACCTCTACTCCTCTGCGGTGTTTGTGGGTTGGGTGGCGGTCGGGCTTGGGGTGTATCTGGAACGGAAGGTCCGCAACGGCATCGGGACCATCGTGGCGGCGGGAATCGGTTTCGCCACCCTGATCATCGCTCATCACCTGATGTTGTCTGGTGATTCGATGGAGATGATGCGCGCCGTTCTGGACTCAAATTTCTGGCTGGGCACCCACGTGGTGACGGTCACGATCGGCTACGCTTCCACCTTTCTGGCTGGCGCAATCGCCATCGTCTATATCCTGCGCGGGGTCCTTTCGCGGTCCCTCACCCCCGAAACCGCGCAGGCTATGTCTCGGATGACCTACGGGGTCGTGTGCTTCAGTCTGTTCTTCAGCTTCGTGGGAACGGTGCTGGGCGGCATCTGGGCGGATCAGTCGTGGGGACGCTTCTGGGGCTGGGATCCCAAGGAGAACGGCGCCCTTTTGATCGTGCTCTGGAACGCGATCATCCTGCACGCCCGGTGGGGGAAATTGGTGGGGGATCGGGGAGTCATGGTGATGGCGGTGTTCGGTAGTGTCATCACCAGCCTGTCCTGGTTTGGCGTGAACATGCTGGGCATCGGCCTGCACTCCTACGGGTTTATGGACCGGGCGTTCTTCTGGCTGGCGGCGTTCATCGTCAGCCAGTTGGCGATCATGGGCCTGGGGAGCCTGCCGCTGCGCACCTGGCGCAGTTTCAACGCTGTCAGCGCACGGGAAGCCTGAGCCCGTGGAGTTATTCCGTGGAATCTCTTTGCCCATCTGCTGACAAAGCGTACGGTGGCTGCCTTCCCATAGGTTTCCAGAGGGAGTACATCAGATGCAAGAGTTGAAAAGGCCATGAGTGATAGATCCGCAATCGAGTGGACAGATTCGACATGGAACCCGGTCACGGGCTGCACCAAGGTCAGCCCCGGCTGCAAGCATTGTTACGCGGAGACGTTTGCTGAGAGATGGCGCGGGATACCTGGACACCCTTATGAGCAAGGCTTTGATCTACGAATCTGGCCCAACCGGCTCAGTTTGCCCTTAACATGGAAGACACCTCGTACAATCTTTGTGAACAGCATGAGCGACCTGTTTCACGAAAAAGTTCCGCTCTCGGTCATTAGAAAGGTCTTCTGGGTAATGGAGGAGGCGTCTTGGCATACATTCCAAGTTCTTACCAAGCGAGCGGACCGTCTCTCTACTCTCGCGGCGAAGTTCAACTGGCCACCGAATGTCTGGATGGGAGTATCGGTCGAGACCTTTCAATATCTCTGGCGAGTTGACCGCCTTCGGAACGTGCCCGCGGCGGTGAGGTTTTTATCTGTTGAACCGCTGGTGGGCCGAGTTGGCAGCATGGACCTCGGTGGCATTGATTGGGTAATCGTCGGCGGGGAAAGCGGCCCGGGTGCCCGGCCAATGGACCCAGAATGGGCAAGAGAGATTCGTGACCAGTGTGTTCTAAAGGGAGTGCCCTTCTTCTTCAAGCAGTGGGGGGGCGTCCGGAAGGGGAAAACGGGCCGGGTTCTCGATGGCCGTACCTGGGACGAGATGCCAAATGGGCAGACACTAAGTGCATTCAGTTTAACCGCGAGGAGAGCCGGAGTTTGAGGTCGCAAATTGCGACCTCAAAAGTGAAGCGATGTGGTCGCCGCTATCAGCCGTTTGTCTTTACGGAGCACGGCGTTGTGTTACTCTGCGACTGACAACGTCATGGCATCCGGACTCCAGGACTTCATTGAGCGAGATGGCCCCATCATGGGAGCCGGAGAAACACAACGGGTTCATTGCATCGGTTGCCGTCTTGTGCCTATGTCCCGTGTGCCGCACTCGTATGTCCAGTAATCGTTGGTTGAAATATTGGTCCAAGACCGACAAGGTGCGCGATGGAACTCATTATCATCCGTTGGCATATCATAGTCTGGATGTCGCGGCGTGCGGATTGACTTTGTTGCAGGCTAGGCCCGGTTGGTTGCGGAATTTGTCGACAACGTCTGGTCTGCCAGAAGAAACTCTTCGGTCTTGGGTTGTCTTTTTGTTGGCCATACATGATGTTGGGAAGTTTTCTGATGCCTTCCAGAAACAAGTGCCAGCGCTATTCGAGAAATTGCAGGGCCGTTTGCCGCGTGCGGTCCGCCGGGAGCGGCATGATGTTTTGGGATTCGCCTTTTGCAGGCGAAAGTTCCCGGAGTGGGTTGGCAGTAAATATGCGAACATGGCCTTGGATGCCGCGTCCCTGCGTGACCACTTGGAGCCATGGCTGGCAGCGGTTACCGGGCATCATGGGCGTCCGCCCAGATCGGCCACGCTGCATGAGCCCCTTCTGGATGAGCAATTTCCGGGAGCCATTGAAAAGGATATCCGGGACTTCTGGGAAGAACTAGCCCGGTTGCTCATGCCAGATGGAATACCCTTATGGTCAAACGAGGATGCAGACCGATTCTATTTTACTTTCCCGAAGGCTTCCTGGCTGATGGCGGGACTGACCGTGGTGTCGGATTGGCTGGGTTCCAACCGGGATTGGTTCTCCTTCTGGGAGGAACCTGAACTTTCATTGGAGGATTATTGGCGCACGCGAGCATTGCCCCAAGGTCAGATAGCCGTCCAGAAAAGCGGACTGGGGACCGTAACCTCGTCACGATTTCAAGGTTTACGAAACTTATTTCCCTGCATACAAGTGCTGACGCCCCTTCAATCACTGACTGAAACCATTGAAATCCCCGATAGCCCGCAGCTTTTCATCGTGGAAGAAGTAGCGGGTGGCGGCAAGACCGAGGCGGCTGTTGTCCTCACTCAGCGATTGATGGAAAAGGGGCTTGGCGACGGACTTTTCCTGGCGCTTCCCACCATGGCTACCGCCAACGCTATGCACGATCGCGTTCGGGAGTTCTACCGTGGATTATTTGACGGCGAATCCTCACCAACACTGGTGCTGGCTCATTCCATGGCTCGCATGAAACTTGGATTGGAGGCGGCAAACAAGCTCGACCGTGGTTACCGGGATGAGGGCGACAATCCGAGCGCTTCCCAAGACTGCTCTCGCTGGCTGTCGGACAGCCGCAAGAAAGTTCTTTTGGCTGACGTCGGCGTTGGCACTGTTGACCAAGCGCTACTCTCCGTCCTTCCGGTCAGGTATCAGTCTCTGCGCCTGTTGGGTTTGAGCCGGAAGATCCTGCTGGTGGACGAGATCCATGCCTGCGACGCCTATGTTTTCCACCTGCTCCGCAATCTGCTGAAATTTCATGCGTCGTGGGGCGGGTCGGCCATCCTGCTATCGGCTACCTTGCCTGAGGAAATGCGTGCTCATTTGCTGGAAGTCTTCGCTGAGGGTGCCGGGTGGTCGGAGGGGGCACGGCCCCAGAAGACGGATTACCCATTGCTCACCTGTCTTTCCTCAAAGGGCCTTCGGGAGATACCGTTTGAGGCGAATGGACGGCTGGCCCGGCAGGTCCGGGTGGAATGGTTCCGAGAGGAAAAGGACATCTGGAAGAGCCTCGAAGGAGCCATTGGCCGCGGCGGTTGCGCGTGCTGGGTCAGGAACACGGTGGTTGATGCCGTGGAAACCTACCGACAGGCTATTGAAAGGTTCGGAAAGGAAAAGGTCCGTCTGATTCACGCGCGATTCACCATAGGCGACCGCCTGGAAAAGGAAGAAGCGATGATGCGAGATTTCGGGCTACAAAGTGGGCCGGAGAAAAGGGCGGGCCAGCTCGTCATTGCCACCCAGGTTGTGGAGCAGTCGCTCGACTTGGATTTCGACTACATGGTGACCGATTTGGCCCCGGCCGACCTCATCCTTCAGCGTGCCGGACGACTGCGGCGTCATTCAAGGGACGAAAAGGGGAACCGTACGGTTGGCCCAGACAAAAGGGGCAAGGTCGTGTTGGGGGTCTGGATGCCGGAAGCTTTGGGAAAAGCCGGTAAGGATTGGTACTCCGTGATGTTCCCCAAGGCTGCCTATGTCTATCCACATCACGGTCGACTTTGGCTGACGGCAGGCTGGCTTCAGAAAAAAGGTGGGTTCTGTTTGCCCCAAGATGCTCGCGCTATGATGGAGGCGGTTTATGCGCAGGTTGCTTACGAGCGGCTTCCGGAGGTGCTTCGCGATGTTGAAATGGCCGAGGAGGGAAAAGATAAAGGCGATACTTCCCTGGCTCGCTTCAATACACTGGGTTTGGAACAGGGGTACTTTCGGGCGGATATCATATGGGACGACGACACCAACGCGCCCACTCGTTTGGGTCAGCCTACCATGACAGTCCGGTTGGCGCGTCAGAAGGACGGGGGATGGAGACCTTGGCGTGACAGCGATGGGCATGCCTGGGAATTGTCCCAGCTTTCCGTCCGGCGGGCGTTGGTGGCGGAGGAATCTCCTGAAGACAAGCCAACGACGGATGACTTGCGGAAAACGATGCCGGACGAGGGGCGGTACTGCGTGGTTCTTCCTTTGTGTGAGAAGAATGGCCGTTGGATGGGCAGTGCCTTAAACAAGAACAAGAAGCCTGTGGCGATTGAATACGACGTCGATCTTGGATTCAGTTTGCTGAAGGATGACGACGAATGAACTTGATCCACGACCCCTGGATTCCCGTAAGGCGAAAAAACGGCGAGGTAGTGCGCATTACCCCGTGGCAGATGACGGAAGGCGACGGCGAGGAATACATTGAACTGGCCGCTCCCC
>CAZPLZ010000055.1:15490-18833 GCA_964587525.1 uncultured bacterium
ATACAGTTCCTGATTGGTCTCTTGCAGACGGCCTGTGCGCCGAAGCACCGTGGAGAATGGAGGAAGTGGTTCAAAACGCCGCCACCGCCTAGGGAATTGAAGGAGGCGTTTGAGCCGTACGCTAAGGTCTTTGACCTGGATGGCGATGGCCCACGGTTTATGCAGGACTCGACGCGCAATATGAAAGACTGGGAGAGGAAGGAGATCGGATCGCTGTTGATCGAAGCTCCGGGTGGGATAACCCTCAAGAAGAATACAGACCACTTCATCAAGCGTCGGCAAGTTGTCAAACGGTTGTGCGCTTCCTGTTCGGCAATAGCCTTATGGACGCTACAAACCAACGCGCCAAGTGGTGGGCAGGGCCATCGGACTGGGTTGCGTGGCGGCGGCCCGCTGACCACGGTAATCAAGGCGGCGAAGCTTTGGGCTACTGCTTGGTCAGGCGTGCTGGAAGAAAAGGCCCATCTTTTGCGCGGTGGTAATTGGAGAAAGAGAGAATTGAAGTGTATATTCCCATGGTTGGACAAAACGCGAACAAGCGAACGCGGGCAGGCGATAACGCCTGAAGATGTTCACCCGTCCCATCAGTATTGGGCCATGCCCCGCCGAGTAAGGATATCTTTTCGGAGCGAAGATGGCTATTGTGACCTTTGTTTTTCTAAATCGGTTCTGTTTTGCGATGAGTATTTCACAAAGAATTATGGATTCAACTATGATGGGGCTTGGCAACATCCTCTTTCTCCATATGTGACTACCAAGAAGGAAGAAGTGCCTGTTCCTTTTCATCTCCACAAAGAGGTTGGCTACCACCATTGGTTGGGAGTAGTCCAGGCCCGATCCAATAATCGATCCGTTTTCCAGCCAGCGCGGGTGGTTGAGCGGTATATGGACGACGGTGATGGCGAATTCAGGGTGTGGGTCTTTGGATATGACATGGACAACATGAAAGCTCGTTGTTGGCGTGAGGGTGAAATGCCGGTAATTGTTGCGGACAAGGTGGTCAAGCCAAGATACGAGCGCCATGCGGCCGCGCTTGTTTTGGCGGCTGAGGAAGTCGCGAATCAGCTCGAGTATCGTGTTCGATCTGCTCTGTTCGGGGAAAAAGCAAAGGTGCGCGGAGATTTGTCGTATGTGGTGGATCGCTTTTGGCAGCAAACTGAAAATGCGTTCTACGAAAACCTGGACAGGATAAGGCAGGCCTTGCGCAATAACGGCGATGTATTTCTAGTGTTGGAGTCGTGGCGTGCATTGTTGGCGAAGTCGGCCGAGGCTGTTTTTGACGAGGTCTGCCAAAATGGCGCGTTTGAGGCAGTGGATCCCGGACGAGTGGCCAGGGCCTGGGGCCAGTTGCGCCGGGCGGTCAACGGCAAGAAAGTCAGGCAAGATATTCTGGGTTTGCCGGATGAGGCGATGGTCAAAGCGTAGCGGTTTGGAGGGATTATGCCTGAAAAATCCGAATGGCCTAGGTTCAAGGTCGGCGAGAAAGCGGGGGAGGTATTGAGCCAATGGTGGCGTGAACTGGCCGACCATAGGGGTGACAGGGCGGATCTAAGGCGAACCGCCGAACTGCTTGATGTGATCTTCAACCCGGCTTATCACCGACTTCGTGTCCGGCTTCTTGCGGCTGGCTGCAACATCAATAACGAAAAGTTGGCTGTGGTTACGGGCTTGGTGGCGCGCGTTAAGGAAGACAATTCAGCGCATCCGGTGGCGCGGCAAATGGCGGAAATCAAGAGCGGAGATCGGCCACGTGTTAGCGAATTGCGCTTCAGAAGGCTGTTGGAGACCAAGGGTTCGGAGGAATTATTCCTGGTTTTAGTCCGGGCCCTACCGTTGGTGGGGGATTCGGCCAACTTGATGGATTTGGCCGATTCCGCTTACGGATGGAATGATTACCAGAGAAAACGCTGGGCTTTGGAATACTACTCAGGTCTTCCTGAAAAAGCATCAAAACCCTAACGACAAAGAAAAGGAGTATGTCATGGGCAATTTCCTTCAGTTACATTTGCTGACCAGCTATCCACCCGCCAACCTGAACCGAGACGACTTGGGTCGGCCCAAGACCGCAGTCATGGGTGGTGTTCAACGGCTACGGATCTCATCCCAAAGCCTGAAAAGGGCTTGGAGAACATCAGATCTGTTTGAAGAATCCTTAAAAGACCATGTCGGCACCCGGACAAAGGAAATGGGTATAAGGATCTTCAAACAACTTCAGGAGGTGGGTGTTCCGGACAAGAAAGCGAAAGATTGGACCCAAAGGATTGCCGAGCAGTTTGGGAAACTGAAGCAAGCCAAGAAAGAAAAGGTAAACCAAGACTTGGAAATCGAGCAATTGGCCCATTTCAGCCCGGAGGAAATCCAGTCCATTGATCAATTGGTAAAGAAACTGGCCAAGGAAGAACGAGCTCCCAAAGAGGAAGAACTGAGTCTCCTCAGGAAAAAGCATAAGGCCGCCGATATTGCCCTGTTCGGACGGATGTTAGCAGACAGTCCAGGTTTCAATACTGAGGCGGCAGCGCAAGTGGCCCACGCCATCACGGTGCACAAGACGGCGGTTGAGGATGACTACTTTACCGCCGTGGACGATTTGAACAAAGGCGAGGAAGACGCGGGAGCAGCGCATATCGGAGAAACGGGCTTTGCCGCCAGACTCTTTTACCTTTACGTTTGCGTGGACTGCGGTTTGCTGGTCGAAAACCTGAGTGGCGACAAGGACTTGGCGAAGAAGACGATCAAAGCCCTGACGGAGACATCGGCCACTGTCGCTCCAACTGGCAAGCAGAACAGTTTCGCATCCAGAGCCTATGCCGGTTATGTGCTGGCCGAGAAGGGTAAGCGCCAGCCCCGTTCTCTCGCAGCGGCGTTTCTGGAACCGGTGAAAGTCGGTGATTTCATGGTCGAAGCCATCAGGAAGCTCAGTGAGATGAGGGAGAAGATGGACCGGGTGTACGGCCCAATTGCCGAAAAGAACTACGAGATGGATGCCGTCAACGGAAGCGGTTCCCTGAAGGAACTGCTGGATTTTTCGGTTGACTTCTAAGGCTCCCATGACTGAATACCTTCTTTTCCAACTTTACGGACCTTTGGTGGCGTGGGGTGACATAGCCGTCGGGGAAGTTCGGCCGAGTGTCATCCGACCAACTAAGTCGGCTGTTCTGGGGCTGGTAGCCGGTGCAATGGGACTTCGGCGTGACCAAGACGAGGAGCAACGAAGACTAGCGAATGGTTACGGCTTTGCCGTACGGGTAGACCAGCCCGGCGCGCCCTTGACCGACTACCACACGATTCAGGTTCCACCGTCCAGTGAAGTGAAGAAGAGAGGAATGCACACGCGTAAGGACGA
>CAZPLZ010000056.1:0-18744 GCA_964587525.1 uncultured bacterium
GGCAAGTCGTGGCGCCAGCGCCGGTAGGGACCCAGCCGGCTGCGGTGGCACCGGCCAGCCCGCAGGTGGTGACGCCGCCCGCGGTGCCCGCACCGATGGCCCTGCACCAGGTTGAGGCTGCGCCAGTGGCGAGGCAAGCCGTGGCGCCAGCGCCGGTAGGGACCCAGCCGGCTGCGGTGGCACCGGCTAGCCCACAGGTGGTGATGCCGCCCGCGGTGCCTGCACCGATGGCCCTGCACCAGGCTGAGGCTGCGCCAGTGGCGGGGCAAGTCGTGACGCCAGCGCCGGTAGGGCCCCAGCCGACTGCGGTGGCACCGGCTGCACCACAGGCGGTGAATCAGGCTGCGGCGGTGGCACCGGCATCGCCCCAGGGAGCGAATCAGCCCGCCGGTGCACAGGCTGCACCAGGGAATGGAAATATTTCAAGTACGTCCCCCGCACTAGGGGGCTTGAACACTGGTGAGAGCCGCGATAAGGTTTTGGTGCCGATGAGTCAGGGAGCCGGGCAGAGCGGGGTGCCAGGGCAGATTCAGGTTCCGGATGCTTCACCGGTGCCCGCGGCGGTGCGGACGGCGATGGCGCAGATCGCCGATGAGGTTTCCCGGGCTATGCGTGGCCCGGTGCGGGAGCTGACGCTCACCGTCGATGCAGGAAATCTGGGCCGGGTGGCGGTCAGGCTGGCTCAAACCGGCACGGGTGCGGTGCGCGTGGAATTGGCAGCCGAAACTGTGCAGGCGGCGCGGAGCCTGCAGAGAGGGCTGACGGATCTTGCACAGGCGCTGGAGAGAAGGGAGGTGGCGGTGGAGATCCCGCCGGTCGCGGTTGGGACCGCCGCGGATTTCACAGGCTCGAACCGGTCGCGGCCGCAGCCGCGGTGGTTCGAGCACCTGGGGGTCACGGGTCAACCGAGACGTCCGGGCGGGCTTCAGATCGCCGGCGGTGCCCACGCGGCCTACGCGCGGTGGGACGCCATGGTGGATCTTTTGGCATGAGGGTTGTGTGGTTACACGAAGGAGGTGAACGAGGATGGTAACACCGGTGGGAGTCTACGCGCAGTCGTTAGGCGAGTTCACAACGCAGGCGAATGGCCAGTTGGGGAAGGAGGATTTCCTCCAGATCCTGGTTCAGTCGATGAGGAACCAGGACCCGATCAACCCGGTTGACAACGGGGAGATGATCGCCCAGATGGCCACGTTCTCGATGCTGGAGGCGATACTGAACATGAGTGACAGTTTCGTCTCACTGCAGTCGGTTACAATGCTGGGTAAAATTGTCAGGGCGACCACTAGTGACGGGTCGGTTCTCGAAGGCAGGGTCACGTCCGTGAACTTCAACAAAGGTGCCCCGATTCTCACGTTGGAGGACGGGTCAGTGGTCGCGATGAAAGACGTGTTCGAGGTGACGTTCTAAGGAGGGGTGAGGAAGAGGATGCAAAGATGGTCGAGCCGCTGAATCCTGCTGGCATTCCGCCGGTCGGGGGTCAGGGAGCCAACGCCGCCCAGGCGCCGGCCCGCCGGGACCCCACGGCCCCGTCGTTCGCCGAGGTTCTCCAGCAGCGACTGCTGCAGACGCAGGAGGGCGTCAAATTTTCTGCGCATGCGCAGGAGCGGATGAGGCTGCGGTCCATCGAGCTCTCGCCCGCCGACCTGACGAGGATCGACGAGGCGGTGAAGCGGGCGGCCGCGAAGGGGTCCCGGGAATCGCTGCTGCTGTCTGACAAGGCGGCGTTTGTGGTGAGCGTGAAGAACCGGACCGTGATTACCGTTGTCGATCAGGCGCACATGAAGGAGAATGTGTTTACAAATATCGACAGCGCGGTAATATTATAAAAGGGGCATAAGGCATGGTCACATATCTACCCTCACCCCGACCCTCTCCCGTATGCGGGCGAGGGAGTTGAAGAATAAGAGTTATGGACATTGGGCTTTGTGTAGTGGAATTTGAAACATCTCACGGTGGTCACTGTGGTCACCGCTGCCCGGGAAGCCGTTGGGCTGCTGGCAGGCATTCCACGGTGATGCTGTGAACAACCAAGGCTGGACCTCTTTGTGAGGGGGCCTTGCACCTCTCGCCGACGTAGAGAGGCGAGAGCATATTGACAAAGGAGGTCAACAACCATGGCTATGGTGAGTAGCTTGTTTACCGCTATCTCTGGGATGCGGAATCACCAGACGCTGCTGGATGTGATCGCTAATAACGTTGCGAACACGAACACCATCGGCTTCAAGTCGGGACGTGTTCAGTTCGCCGATTTGCTCAGTCAGACGGTGTCGACCGCAGTCGGGTCGGACCCGTTGAGCAACCGAGGGGGGATCAACCCCGTCCAGATAGGGTTGGGAGGCACGGTAGCGTCCATTGACACGATCTTTTCGCAGGGGACGCTGCAGGTCACAAACAACCCCACTGATATGGCGATCGCGGGAGATGGGTTTTTCGCAGTGAAGTCGGGCGCGGAGACGTTGTACACGCGCGCGGGCGGCTTTAGCTTTGACTCGGCCGGGCGACTGGTCGATGCAAGTGGCGGGCTCGTGCAGGGGTGGACGGCGGAAGCGCCGACCAAAGTGGATGGCTCGATCGATCCGCTGTCGAAGAAGGCGGTCGATTCAAGCAACACGACGAACATCGACAACATCACGATCAACAGCGGGGCGACGATGCAGGCGCAGGAGACGCGGAGGATTGAGCTGGCTGGCAGCCTGGATGCGGGTGCGACCGCCGCGAACCTGGGCAACTCGGGTGGGTTGCCGGGCACCACGTCGATCACGGTATACGATGGTGCTACTGATATTCGATACGATTACATCGTCGGGCAGCACCAGACCGAGTTCACCGTGTTTGACTCGCTGGGGAACGCACACACTCTGACAGCGACGTTCACGAACCTCAGCGGTACACAGATCCCGGATGCGTTTACGGGTGAAGTGTACGCGAACAACACCTGGGCTTGGACCGTGGACACGGATCCGAACGATCAGACCGTTCACCTCGCGCTGGACAACACAGTCTTTGTGGATCCCAATGATCCCAACGCGCATACTCGTGCGTCCAGCAGCGGGTTGATTCATTTCAGCAATAACGGATCGCTGGACTGGGCCTCGTACGGGGACCGGAATGCCGAGCATTTTGGAACCTTGGATCGAAATCCTGCCATCGTAACTGATGATTTGCCCAATGATCCGACCATCCCTGGCGGTAACCCGCAGGGAGCTGGCGGGATATGGGCGGACATCGCCGATGCCGATGTGCTGGATGGTTCCACGATCGGTTTTGGGGGGCGGATATTAAACACGATAACTGGGGTTGAGAGTGATCGTATCCGTACGGGAGGCTTTTTCCTCGGGGGAACTGGATCAGCCGACTCGACCTTTGAAACTATTGGGACTGTCGCCTCCCAAGGGTTCTTCAACGATGGGTATGACAATGAGGCGCCGTTTGCGCTGGCGAAACTTCCCATCGTGCTGGTCTTTGAGAATGTGGGTGCTGCTCCCGCAGCGGGAGGGCCTACGGCTTCCCCGCCGACCGGTACCTCGGCAGGACAGCGCGTGGAGGCTGCTGACAACTTCGGCACCCCACTCGTTAACCTCGCCGGTGACCCAATTCCAGGGATTAACGTTGCCGGAAGCGGGACGATCGAGGACTGGTTCGTGCAGACGTTTGAGATTGATTTCGGGACCGTCAGCACGATTACCGCGGCTGACTTTGACCGCCGTGACACCGGCATTGGGGCCGAGCCACTGCCCTTGGTCGAAACTGGGGCGCCCGCAGAAAATGACGGGGCGCACGCTGGCGAAGACTCGACGACCACTCTGGTCCCCAACAAGGACAACGGTCACGAGTTCCCGTGGGACCCACGGGTACTCAGCAGGAATGACGGTCAGCGGGATGGTGTCACGCAGGACGTGACCGGTGAGTTCCAGCTCATCGCCGGGGTCAACACGTATGTCCCGAATTTCACGCTGTTCATGCGTGATCAGGACGGGTTCACGCAGGGCGTCCTCCAGTCCGTTCAAGTGACCGCCGATGGGACGATCGTTGGGGCGTTCACGAACGGAGAGACCCAGGATCTCGCTCAGGTCGCCATTGCGACCTTTGAGAATCCAGGCGGGTTGGCCAAGGTGGGTGGAGTCCACTTTGCCACGACATCCAACTCTGGCTTTGCGAACCTCGGCACCGCGCTGTCGGGTGGCCGCGGCTCGGTGGTCGGAGGGGCCTTGGAGCAGAGCAACGTGGATCTGGCCAAGGAGCTTACGGACATGATCATCGCGCAGCGCGGATTCGAGGTCAACGCGCGACTGGTCACCACGTCGGACCGTATTTTGGATACGCTGGTTAACTTGGGCCGGTAACGGCGTTCAGTAAGCCAGTCGTAAGGGAATGAAAGGGGTCCGGGGGCGCTTGGTGCACCCGGACCCCGCATTCTTTCTTTTGGTGGGGGATTGACAAGGGTTTTGTGCAGAGGTTGACAACGGTTTTATACAGGTGTTGAGAATTTGGATGAGCTGTGATATGAATGAAATCATAAGAAATATGAGATGATCAAGGTGACCAGGCTGAACCAGCGAGAACTTGTTGTGAACTCGGACCTCATTGAATTTCTGGAGGCCACACCTGAGACGATTATCTCCATGACGACGGGAAAGAAGATTGTGGTGAAAGAGCCAGTGGAAGAAGTGTTGCGCCGTATCGTGGACTTCCGTCGCCGGATCCTGCCGGTCGTAAAACCGGTGGCCAACTGACTCGAATGGTTTCCTTAAGGAGGATGTACGCAGCATGGATTTAGCAACCGTCATCGGACTTTGCTTAGGATGGGGCGGGCTGATGCTGGCTTGGTTTGTCGCGGGCGGCCACTTTATCCAACTCTGGTCGCTGGATGCCTTTTTCATCGTGATGATAGGCACGCTGGGTGCCACCATGATCTCCTACCCATTGTCCACGCTGGGCAACGGCGTCAATGTGGCGAAGAACGCGTTCTTCACGAGGGAGATTGACTTCATGGGGACCATCCAGACCCTGGTGGGCTTCTCGACCAAGGCGCGCAAGGAAGGCTTGCTGGGACTGGAAGACGATGTCAACCAGCTCGACGACCAGTTTCTGAAGAACGGGATGCAAATGGTCGTGGACGGCACCGATATCGAGCTTGTCCGGAATATCATGGAGACTGACCTGGCCTTTCTGGAAGCCCGGCACAAGCAAGGCGGGGAGCTTTGGTCCACCGCGGGAGGTTTTGCCCCAACCCTGGGCGTGGTCGGGGCCGTGATGGGGCTGATCCACGTCCTGGCCAACGTCGGCGAGGACATCAGCCAGATGCTGCGAGGGGTGGCAACGGCGTTTGTGGCTACATTTTACGGGATTGGCACGGCCAACCTGATTTATCTCCCCATCGCCAACAAGCTGAAATTCCGCAGTGAGGAAGAAATCTTGTTGCGCCAGGTCATGATCGAGGGCGTGTGTTCGATCTCAGCTGGCGACAACCCGCGCATCTTGGAGGACAAGCTCAAAGCCTTCCTGCCGCCCAAATACAAGCAGATGACGATTTCAGCCAAGCCCGCAGCCGGCGCCGTGCAAGAGGAGCCCGCGGCCGCGGCGGGCAGGTAATCGGAGATGCCCAAGTTCAAGAAAGAGGAGAAGCACAATGAGATGACGGGGATGATGCGCTGGCTCTTGACCTACGCCGACCTCGTCACGCTGCTCCTGATCGTGTTCATCGTCCTGTACTCAATATCGGTGCAGGACGCGGATAAATTCAAAATACTCGCCCGGTACATGCGAGCTGCATTCGGAGGCGTCCTCCAGCAAGGCCCCACCTTTCTGCCAGGCCAGGGCGACCGGATCATCCCTGACTTGTTTCAGAAAGTCTCCGCGGCCGTGGAATCTTACCAGGATGGCACCGGGGAGGAGCGCGCCCAGGTGTTTCAAGATGAGCGCGGGATTGTGGTGCGTCTCATGACCGACAACGTGTTGTTTGACAGCGGCAGCGTGGAGCTGAATGGTGAGATGAAAGGGCTCCTGGACGCGCTCGGCACGCCGCTGAAGGAATCCAAGCTGCAGATTCTTGTGGAAGGGCATACGGATGACCGGCCGGTGAAGGGCGGCAGGAGGTACGTGGACAACATGGAGTTGTCCACCCTGCGTGCGAGCAAGGTGGTCCGGTACTTGGCTGAGTCCGGAAAGGTCCCGCCGCGGAGGCTGTCCGCGGCCGGCTACGCCGAGTACCACCCGGTGGTGCCTAATCGAGATGCGGCGTCGCGCCGCCGTAACCGCCGCATTGACATTGTTATTTTAAAAGGCAACGCGTCCTCGGCCGCCGGCCAGTCTTCCGCCTCATAACGGAGCAAGGACTTGGCGGCTCCCTTAACACCCGAAGAAAAAAAACAGCGCCGGTTGCTTTCGACCGTCATCACGCTGAACGTGATGACCGTCGTTCTGCTCTTAGGTGGCTTTGCGCTGGGGGTGTCGGCGATGATGACGAAACTCAACCCCAAGCCCGAGGCCAGAGATGAACACGCGCTGCCAGGTCCCTCGCTGGAGATCTATAACCAGATCTATAACTTAGGCGAGCCCAACCGCTACATGAAAATGACCATGGAGCTTGAGCTGAGCACAGAGGGCCAGGACGAGGAAGGGATGCTGTCGTTTCAGGAAGAGGTCAGGAAGCGGGAGCCGCAGATCCGGGATCTGATCATCGGCGAGATCAGCGGTAAGACCTACCGTGAGGTCAGCACCCGTGCTGGCAAGGAGCAGCTCAAAGAGGAGCTCCGGCTGAAGATCAACTCGATCCTCTCACGCGGGGAGTTGAGGGAAGTCCTCTTCACGCATTTCGCGGTGCAGTAATGGAGGACGTGCATTGGCCAGCGAGCGCGCCAAAGGGTTGTACCGGGTTCTTCAGATGGTCGTGGGGCTTTGCACGTTCACGCTCGTTGTCCTTTCCGTGGTGCTTGCGCTTGGCATGGCGGTGATGATGGCCAAAATCAATCCACACAAAAAAAAACCTGGCGAGGTGCCGCTGCCTGGGCCTACGGTGACGATTGGTGACCACGTCTACAACCTGGGGGAGCCGAACCGGTACCTGAAGGCCACCATCCTGCTGGAGCTGAACTCGGATAACAAGTCCGAGAAGCAGAACCAGGCGTTTCTGGAGGAAGTGAAGAAACGCGAGTCGCAGATCCGCGACCTGATCATCCGCGAGGTGAGCGGCAAGACGTTTCGGGAGGTCAACTCACCCCAGGGCAAGGAGCAGTTGAAGGGGGAACTGCGTCTCAAGATCAACGGGTTGCTGTCACGTGGCGAGCTGAAACGCATCATGTTCACAAGCTTCGCCGTGCAGTGAAGGGGCTGCTGAATGGCAGAAGAGGACCAAGGTTTGATCAGGCAGCTCCGGGTGGCGGTGGCGGTCAGCGCCCTGGCGGTCCTCATCACCTTGGTGGTCGGGGTCACGTTCGGGCTGGCCCTCAAGGCCCGGATGACCCCGGAGAAGAAAAAGCGGATCGAGCTGCCGCTGCCTGGGCCGCTGGTGACCATCGAAGACCAGGTGTATAACTTAAGCGAGCCTAACCGGTATCTGAAGGCGACCGTCGTGCTGGAGGCTGACGTGGAAGACATGCCCAAGAAGCAGGTGACCCTGTTCGAGCAGGAGCTCCAGAAGCGGGTTCCGAAGATCCGTGACCTGGTTATCCGCACGGTCAACACGTGGACGTTCCGGGAGATCAACACGCCTCAGGGCAAGAGGCAGTTGAAGGAGGATCTCCGGAAGGAAATCAACAGGATCCTGGCGCGCGGTGAGCTCAAGCGCGTCATGTTCACGAGCTTCGCGGTACAATAAGCGGCGTCGTGGCAACTGATGAAGTCCCGTTAAACCAGGAAGAACTCGACGCCCTGCTCGGGGGGCTTGGCGAGAAGCCGGCTGCCGAGGAAGCCGCGCCGCGCACGGTTGCGCCTCTCGCTGGCAAGCCTGGAAAGGTCAAGACCTACGACTTCCGCCGGCCCGACCGTTTCTCCAAGGATCACATCCGCACGCTTGAGTTCGTCCATGACTCCTTTGCGCGCTTGGTGCAGGCATCCCTGTCGACCTACCTGCGTTCGCTGGTAGACCTCAAGGTCACGTCGGTCAAGCAGATGACGTATGAGGAATTTATTCAGACTCTCTCCCACCCGACGAACATCAACATTTTCACGATGGAGCCGCTGAAGGGCAACGCGGTGCTTGAGGTCAACGTGGAGATGATGTTCACGATGATCGACCGGGTGCTGGGGGGGCCGGGCAATGTGATCACGAAGGTCCGCGAGCTGACGGCCATCGAGCAGCCGGTGGTTGAGCGTATCATCGTGCGTGCCCTGGACAATCTGCGCGAGGCGTGGCAGAAGGTGACGCCGATCGTGCCCAAGCTGGAGTCGATGGAGTCCAACCCGCACTTCGTCCAGATCGCCTCGCCCAGTGAAATCGTGGCGCTCATCACGCTGGAGGTGAAGATCAAGGAGCAGACGGGGCTCATGCATCTGTGCATGCCGTACGTGCTGCTGGAGCCGATCGTGCCGAACCTGTCGGCGCGTGAGATGATCTCGAGCGGCCAGAAGGCAGGTCCCACGGCGGAGAGCAATATTAATCTCAAGCGGGGGCTGGGGGACACGCTCTTGGGGCTCACGGCGGTGCTGGGGCGAGCCAGACTCTCCGTCCAGGAAGTCCTGGGCTTGAAGCGCGGGGACATCGTCCGGCTGAATCGCAGCGTTCATGCGGACCTGACGCTGGAAGTCGAGGGACGCGAAAAATTTTTTGGGCGCGGTGGGGTGACCGATAGCAAGAAAAAAGGTTTCATGATTTCCAAGGTGGTCACACCGCCGGAGGACTTCTTTTGAGCTTGAGCGAGGTCTTTGCCGCTGGCATGCAGAGCGTGCAGGCCAAGGGGACCGAGCTGCTGCGCAAACCGGTCGAGCTGTCACTGAAGGGTGTGCGGCAGGGTGGGTGGGACAGTGCCTCTGGCCTGACGGAGTTCACCCTCGTGTTTCCGGTGGCGTACAGCCAGGACGTCAGCGGGAACGGGGTGTTCTTGCTCGATGCGCGGTACGCGGCCCTGGTTGCTGAGCTGATGTTCGAGAACGATCCGGCTGAGCTGCCGAAAGATCTGTCAGAATTGCAGATGACCGCGGCTGCGGAGGCGTTCTCGCAGATGGTGAGTGCGATGGGCGAAGGTCTGGGCCGCGCCGCACACCGGAAGGTTCAGGTGTCCGCAGGGGATTTGAAAAAACTGGAAGGCGATGGCGTGGCTGTAGCCCGCGGTCAGATCAAGGAGGACCGCGTGGCGATCGTTGATTGCACCTTGAAGATCGGGGCGCACTCGCCGGTGCGGCTTGTCCATCTGCTGCCGGCTTCGCTGGCAGAGACACTGGCCGCCGATGCACCGGCTGGGGCTCCCGGTAGCGGCACCCCGGAAATCACCCTTGGAGCGCCGCAGTCTGTCGGGCCGGGGGGGGCACAACGCGTTCAGCCCGTTCAGTTCGGTACCTTCTCGGCGCCGGGGGAGGGCGACTCATCCTCAGTGGGCACGATGGACCTCTTGCTGGACGTACCGCTTGAGATTACGGTCGAGCTGGGCCGGGCGACCAAACGCATGCGGGACGTGCTGAACCTGGGGCCTGGATCCATTCTGGAATTATCCAAGCTGGCTGGCGAGTCGGTAGACCTCCTCGTCAATGGCAAACCGATTGCCAAGGGTGAGGTCGTGGTCATTGATGAAAATTTCGCAATACGGATCATCGAGATCCTGTCTCGTGAGGAACGCCTTGCAGGAGGGCTGTAACGCCTTCTAGGTAGAGTTGACGCTGCTGAACCTGGCCACCTGGTTGCTCTCCGGGCGGTTCACCGCCGCCGCACCGGGGGCCACGGAGTTCCTGGGCGATGCGATTTCGACTTTAGAGCGCGGTCGCATCGCCGCCGAGGAGACCAGCGTGATGGCGCTGGCCTTCGGGATCCTCTGGAAGCTTGCCCTTGTCGTTGTCCTCATCTGGGTCACCGTCTGGCTCCTGCGCCGCACGCTGAAAACCGGTGGCCTGCCGGCCGGAGCTCAAGGTGCCGTGAAGGTGATCGCCGTGACCCATCTGGATGCCCGGCATGCCGTGTACGTGGTGGAAGTCGGTGATCGCCTGCTGGTGGTCGGTGCGGGGAGCGATTCGATGTCCTTGCTGGTGGACATTGCTTCCGAGAAAGAAAAGGCCTCCATTCGAGAGCAGATTCAGGAACCCCCCAGGGGGCGGTTTGGGTCGTACCTCTCGGCCTGGGTGGCACGCATGTCGGGCGGTGGCTCCGCCAAGCAGCAGCTTCAGGAGAGCAGGGAATTTCTGTCCGGGCGCCTTGAGAGCCTGCGCCGGCAGCGGGGTGAAGGAAGCCGCGAGGACGCCTCATGAGGCTCCGCCGTGTGATCATCCTGGCTCTGATGGTGACGGGGCTGGTCCTTGCAGCGGGGGCGGTCTTCAGCGCACCGCCGTTCCCGCGGATCACCGTGGGAGCGGCGCCGGCCCGCGGCCCACAGGATGTGGCGGTGACGCTCCAGATCCTGTTCCTGCTGACCATCCTCACGCTCGCGCCGGCGATCCTGGTGCTCATGACGCCGTTCACCCGTATCATCATCGTGCTCGCGTTCCTGCGGCAGGCGCTGGGCACGCAGTCGATCCCCCCCAACCAGGTGCTGGTGGGGCTGGCCCTGTTCATGACGTTTTTCCTGATGCGGCCGGTGGGGGACAGGGTGTACCAGCACTCGTTGCGCCCGTATCTGGATGGCAAAATTGGCTATTCCGAGGCCCTGAAGCGAGCCGAGATGCCCGTCCGCAAGTTCATGTTCACGCAGACCAAGGAGCAGGACCTCGCGTTGTTTGTCTTCCTGTCCAAGTCGCCCCGGCCGAAGAGTGCGGCGGATGTCTCCACCTTGGTCTTGATCCCCTCCTTCGTGATCAGCGAGCTGCGCTCGGCATTTACGATGGGCTTTCTTCTGTTCATCCCGTTCCTGATGATCGATATGGTGGTGGCGGCGACCTTGATGTCCATGGGCATGCTCATGCTGCCCCCCATCACGATCTCCCTGCCATTTAAAATCCTCCTCTTCATCATGATCGACGGGTGGCTCCTCATCGCCGGTGCGATCGTGAGGAGCTTCTAGCCTGTCATGAACGCAGATGCGGCGGTGGCGATCGTCCAGCGGGCGCTGATGCTCGCGGTGATGCTCGCGGCGCCGATGCTCATCTTCGCGCTCGTGACGGGCTTGCTGATCAGCATCCTGCAGGCGGTCACCCAGGTGCAGGAGATGACCTTAACGTTCATTCCTAAGATGCTCGCCATTGCGGCGGCGATGATCATCTTCGGCCAGTGGATCCTGGTCACGATGATCGGGCACGCGCGTGAAATCTTCAACATGCTTCCCTCGGTGGTGCGTTAATGACCCAGTTGCTTGAGTTCTCGCAATCCGAGCTCATGCGGTTTCTTCTGATTCTGGCCCGCGTGTCGCCGCTGATGATCACAGCGCCGATCTGGGGGAGCCAGTTGGTGCCGGGACAGGTGCGGGTGTTCATCGCCGTGCTCATCACGGGGCTCTTGCTGCCGGTGGTGCGCGGCCCGCTGCCCGCTGACTTGACGTATTCCGTCTATCCCCTTCTCTTTGCGGTGAGCCTGGAGCTCCTGTTGGGGTTCCTGCTTGCGTACATTGCGCTGCTCCTGTTTGCCGCAGCCCAGTTTGGGGGGCAGCTCGTGGACATCCAGATTGGGTTCGGGCTCGCGAACGTGATTGACCCCATGACGAGCGCGCAGGTCACGCTGATCGGGCAACTGCACTACCTGGCGGCTCTGCTTGTCTTTCTGCTGCTGGATGGGCACCATCTCCTGCTGCGCGGCCTGGCCGAAACGTTCAACGTCGCCCCCCTGGGCCGTCCGTTGCCCAGCGAGCTGCCGCTGTTGCTGGTGGTGAAGCGGGGAGGCCGGCTCATGTTCCTCCTGGCGGCCCAAATCGCCGCCCCCGCCTTGACCGCAATCTTCATGACCAATGTTGCCCTGGGTCTCACCTCGCGGATGTTGCCGCAGATGAACATCTTCCTGGTCGGGCTGCCGCTGAACATATTCGTTGGCCTCCTCGCGCTGGCGGCCAGCCTGTCGTTGTTCACCGCCATCTGGCGGGGGGCGCTCGTGGGTTTGCAGGGTCAACTGTCCCAATTGATCACCGCGCTGCGTTGATGGGTCTTGATTGATGGCTGATCCATCCAAGACAGAACCCGCCACACCCCGGAAGAAGCAAGAGGCCAGGAAACGCGGCCAAGTCGCGCGCTCCTCCGAGCTGACGGGGGCGCTGATCCTGCTGGCGGTCCTTCTGTTTTTCCGTTATGCGGGATTCAACCTGCTGGCCGGACTCGGCGAGGAGGCCAGGGCGTGGTGGGGGAATCTGGCTCCGCGCGAGCTTGCCATAGGGTCGGTCACGGTGGGCGGCTTGGGGGTCCTGCTCCGCATCCTGCTTGCGCTGGCGCCGCTGCTGCTGGTGCTGGTGGCCGTCGCCATCGGGGCGAATATCGCGCAATTCGGAGTCCTCTTCACCACGCGAACCCTTACGTTCAAGCCGGAACATCTCAACCCCGTGGAGGGATTCAAGAGGGTCTTTTCCCAGCGGACGTTTTATGAGCTGGCCAAAGCGCTTCTAAAACTTTTGCTGATCGGTTGGGTGGTGTACGCCACCTTGAAGGGCTCATTTCAATCACTCATTCTCGAGTCCGTTCAGCCCTTTCCCGCGGCGCTGGCCACCGCGGCGGATCTGACCTGGCGGATGGGCATAAGGATCGTGCTGATTCTCATCGCGCTCGCGATCCTGGATTTCCTGTACCAGCGATACGCGTACGAGCGCAGCCTGCGGATGACCCGTCAGGAAGTTAAGGATGAGTACAAGCAGACGGAAGGTGACCCGCTCGTGAAGGCTCGCATCAGACAACTGCAGCGCGAGGCGTCCCGGCGCAGGATGATCTCGGAAATCCCGAAGGCGGATGTCGTGATCACGAACCCAGTTCACCTGGCGGTGGCCATACGGTATGACCTTGGATCCAGCCGGGCACCAACCGTTGTCGCGAAAGGTGCGCGGCTGCTGGCGGAGCGGATCAAGGAGCTTGCCCGGCAGCACCGGGTCCCCATGTACGAGGACCCGCCCCTGGCCCAGGCTCTGTTTGCGCTCAGGGTCGGTGCCGAACTGCCCCCGGCGCTCTACCAGACGGTGGCCCACGTGCTCGCGTACGTGTACCACGCCAGCCACCGGGAGAAGGAGCGGCGCGTGCTGTCGGATGTGCGTCCCCAAGGGGTGAAGGAGGTGGCCACGTATGGCGGATGAGGTGAAGCTGCCCATTCAGCGGGCGCTGTCCCGGTACGCCGACTTCCTCCCGTTCGTGGCGTTGGTCCTGGCGCTGGCGCTGCTCGTCCTCCCCATGCCCCCGTGGCTGATCGATCTCCTGCTCATTCTCAACCTGGCGTTCACGATCGTGGTGCTGCTGGTCACCACGTACACCCTGCAACCCCTGGATTTTGCCGTGTTTCCAGTGCTGCTGCTGCTGGGCACAGGTTTCCGCCTCGCGTTGAATGTGGCTACGACGAAGCTGATATTGCTGCATGGTCATGAGAGCATCTATGCCGCCGGCAGGGTCATCACGACGTTCGGGCAATTCGTGGTCGGGGGCAACTACGTGGTCGGTGCAGCGGTGTTCCTGATCCTGGTCATCATCCAGTTCGTCGTCATCACGAGCGGCGCCCAGCGCGCGGCCGAGGTGGCAGCCCGGTTCACCCTGGATGCCATGCCGGGCAAGCAGATGGCGATTGACGCCGACTTGAACTCCGGGCTGATCACGGAAGGGGAAGCCCGGCAGCGCCGCCGGGATATCGAACGGGAGGCGGATTTTTACGGCGCCATGGACGGGGCCAGCAAGTTCGTCCGGGGTGACGCGATCGCGGCCCTCATCATCATCATCGTGAACGTCATCGGCGGGTTCATCGTGGGTGTGTTACAGAAGGGCATGTCGTTGGGGGACGCGCTGGCGCGGTACACCTTGCTGACGATCGGCGACGGGCTGGTCATCCAGATTCCCGCGCTTGTGTTGTCCACGTCCACCGGTCTGGTCGTGACCCGTGCCGCCTCCGAGACCCACCTGGGCCAGGAAATGACGCAGCAGCTCATGGGTCAGGACCGCCCCCTCTGGGTGGCGGCTGGCGTAATCGGTCTCTTTGGAATGACGATGGGACTCGTGGCAGGACCCGTCCCGTTTATGATGTCGATGCTGCTGGCTGGAGGCTTAGGCGGTCTGGCGTGGTCGCTGCGCGTGGGGCGGCGCCAGGCTGAGGACGCCGCCCTCACGCCCGAGGCGGCCAAGGCTAAAGCCGCGCCGCGAGAGCCGGAGAATGTCATGCCCCTGCTGCAGGTCGATCCGGTCCAACTGGATCTTGGCTACGGCTTGCTCCCGCTCGTCGAGGAGCAGCAGGGCGGGGACCTGCTCGAGCGCATCGTCACGCTGCGGCGCACGGCGGCTGTGGAGCTGGGGCTCATCGTGCCTCCCATCCGCGTGCGGGACAACGTGCAGCTTGGTGCTGAATATTATGCGATCAAGATCAAGGGGGTGGAGGTCGCCCGGGGGGAAGCGCACGTGGGCAGGTATCTGGCGATCAACACGGCGAAGGTGGACACGCCGCTGGAGGGCGAGCAGACCAAGGATCCGTCCTTTGGCTTGCCGGCTTGGTGGATTGGTCCCGAGCAGCGCGAGCGCGCGGAGCTGCTCGGGTACACCGTGGTGGATTTGGCTTCCATCATCGCCACGCACCTGTCTGAGGTTGTCCGCATGCACTCGGATGAGCTGCTTGGCCGGCAGGATGTCCAGCGCCTGCTCGACACGGTGAAAGGTTCACACCCCGCGGTGGTGGAGGAGCTGGTGCCAGGCCTGCTGCCGCTCGCCGACGTGCAGAAGGTCTTGCAGGGGCTGCTGCGTGAGCGCGTGCCCATCCGGGACCTGGTCACGATCCTGGAGGCGCTCGCGGACACGGCGAGGGGAACGCGCGATATCGAGCAGCTCATCGAGGCGGTCCGTCAGGCGCTGAAACGGCAGATCACGAAGCAGCATGCCGACCCGAGCGGGGCGATCAAGGCGCTGACCCTGGATCCGCGGCTGGAGCAGAAGATCCTGGACTCTGTGCAACGCTCCGATCGTGGCGCCACGCTGGTGCTTGAACCGCGGCTGGGTCAGCATCTCTTCAGCGCGCTCTCCCGTGAAATCGAGAAGGTCCTCACCCAAGGGGTGTCGCCGCTCGTCCTGTGCTCGCCGGCGTTGCGCCCGTTCCTGAGGCGGCTTCTGGAAAAAGTCCTGCCGCAACTGACAATTCTTTCCTATAATGAACTCATGCCGCGAGTAGAAGTGCGGTCTATCGGCACCGTCAGCCTCCCCGATGCAAATTAGACGCTACACCGGCTCCGAGCTCGCTGCGGTCCTCAAGGAGATCAACCGTGAGCTTGGACCTAATGCGGCCATCCTCAACACCCGGAAGATCCGCATCGGGGGGATCTTTGGCTTTCTGGGGCGTCCGGCAGTGGAGGTGACCGTCGCGGTGGATTACAACTTCAAGATTAACGAGGATGCGCTGGGCCGTCCCACACCGGCTGCCTCCCTCTCCGCCGCAACATCTGCGGAGAAGGCTGGCCGGGTGTTGGCGGTACCGGGGCCGGCTCACCCTGCAGCTTCCCCGGCGACGCTCGCTTCAACCGAGGAGGTGCGCCTCACCGCGAGGGAGGAGCTGAACCAGATGCGGGTGACCCCCCGTAGCGGGGTGAAGGGGCGCGAGCGGCTTGAGGTCCTGTCGGACGAGCTCGAGCGGGTGTACCGCGTGATGGTGCGCAACCAGGTCGAGGCTGATATCTCCCGGCAGTTGCTCCGGGTGTTTGATGAGCAGCTTGCGCTGCTCGGTGAAGACTGGTCGAGGAGCCAGCCCAGGCTCGAACGGTATTTGGCTGGCATGATCCGGACGATCCCTGGCATTCAACTGCGGGAAGGTCGCAAGCCGCTGATGGCCATGTTCATCGGGCCGACAGGTTCGGGCAAGACCACCACGATTGCCAAAATCGCGGCCCACTTCGCCCTCATGGAACACCGGCGGGTGGGCATCGTCACCGCTGACACGTACCGGATGGGTGCGACTGACCAGATACGCCGCTACGGGGAGATTCTTGGTATCCCGGTCAGGGTGGTCGAGACGCCGGAGGAGATAGAGCGGTGCTCAGAGCAGTTCAGTGGGTACGATCTCGTGCTCATCGATACGGCAGGCCGCAGCCCGCAAAACAGGGAACAGATCATGCAGATGAAACAGCTTGTGGAGAGCGCACATCCGGACGAGATCCATCTCGTGGTCAGCATGACCACCAAATACGTCGATGTGGTGTCCATTGTCTCCCGGTTCGGCATCGTCCCGGTGCACCGGCTGGTGCTGACGAAGATCGACGAGACCCGGACCTTCGGATTGATCCTCAACATCTCCATGAAATTCTCGATGGAAATCGCGTACATCACGACCGGCCAGCAGGTGCCTGACGACTTGGAGTTGGCAGACCCTGCGAGGCTCGCGAAGCTCGTGCTGTCCGGCGTGTGGGACCAGGATGGAAGACCAGGCCTCACGGCTGCGTAAGCTCGTCGCGGAGATGCGCTCCGGGAAACCCGGGGGCCGGCTCACGGAGGCTTTGGTGCCGGTCCGCGCCATTGCGATTACCTCGGGTAAGGGAGGTGTGGGGAAGACCAACATGACGGCCAATCTCGCGCTCGCACTCGCGCAGCGCAAACAGCGCGTGCTGGTGCTGGATGCCGACCTGGGGCTTGCGAACGTGGACATCGCCATGGGACTGCTGCCGCGGTACAACCTCATGCACGTGCTCTCCGGCGAGATGACCCTGGAAGAGATCATGGTGACTGCCCCGCTGGGCGTCTCGGTGATTGCGAGCGGATCGGGTATCCGCGCGCTTGTCGACTTGACGGATGATGCGCGCGCCAAACTGCTGGAGGCGCTGGCCTCACTGAAAAAGAAGTACGACTTCCTTCTCATCGATACCTCCGCGGGGCTCGGCCGGAACGTGCTGGGATTCGTCCTGGCCGCCGACGAAATTCTGGTGGTGACCACCCCGGAGCCCACCGCCCTGCGGGACGCTTACAGTTTGATCAAGCTCGTGTTCCAGGAGAACTCGCATGCGGTCGTGAAATTGATCGTGAACATGGTGCGAA
This sequence comes from uncultured bacterium, assembly GCA_964587525.1. GTDB lineage: Bacteria > Oederibacteriota > CAKKQC01 > CAKKQC01 > CAKKQC01 > CAZPLZ01. Next base: position 17,251 of record CAZPLZ010000056.1, read on the forward strand.
ATGAGGCGGAGGCCCGGGAGGTGTCGGATAGGCTGACGGTCCTGGCTCACCACTTCCTGGGTGCCGCGATTGCTCCGCTCGGCTATGTGGTGTCCGATCCGCACGTCGGCGAATCTGTGCGCGCACAGAACCCCCTCCTGATGCTTTACCCAGGATCGCCGGCCTCCCGGTGCATCAAGTCGATCGCCCTGCAACTGACCAACGGGCAGGTCAAGGGCGCACGGTCTGACCTGAAGGGATTCTTTGCCCGGGTCCTGGAGTTTCTCAACAGGCCCATTCATACATGAGTGCCGACCAGCTTAGACGAATAAGCGTCGTGGTGGGCGGCGGGGTGTTTGTGCTATTGCTGATCGGGCAACTCGCTCGTGTTGAGCTGGGCCTGGCGCTGCTCCTCTCCCTCGGGGCGGGTGTCGGGCTGGGGCTGGCCGTCTATCTGGTCGGCTCCTTCCTGAGCCTGGCCCGGCCGTCGGCGGAGCCGGCTCCGGCGAGCCCAGCGTCGGCGCCAAACCCGGATGAAACCGCGCAGCAGCCTGCCGGCGAAGTCGCTGGGGGGGCTGACCTCCACCAGACTATCCGTCTCGATGAGGGGGAGGTGGACTACGTGCTTCCGGAAGTCTCGCCGGAAGAGGTTTTTAAAGAACGCGAGGGGATCGATGAAGACTTCTTAAAGCAGGGGATTGAAGACTTAGGTGCAACGAGCGAGAATAAGGTGAAAGGCCCAGGGGAAGGAGGGTAACGAGGTTTATGGCCGTCACCGAAACCACTGAAACTACGGAAACCGCGCCAACCGGAAGGAATCTTGACGGGTACGCCTACTCGTACACCGACCAAAAGAGCACCTATCTGGTGGCGGTCGCGCCGCAGGGCGATGGCAAGCCCGCCGACTATGCATTGATTGAGGGCGAGCTTAAAAAGCTCAACATCGAAGGGATTGATTATGACCGCGTGCGAAAGGCCGTGGTGGAAGCCACCGGCAAACCGCGCTTCATCCTCCAAGGGGCTGACCCTGAAGAGGAAGCTGCCAAGGCGGCCGCAGCCGAGGCGGAACGGCAGGCGAAGATCACCGATAAAATCCAGTATCTCTTTCTCACCCTGCCTGAAGATCAGCTCTCGGCCACGCTCCATATTATTCCTCCGTCCCATGAAGACAGAGAGAAAGGGCTCGAATTGACCATGGAGGATGTCCAGAACCGCATCCAGGAACAGGGGGTTGTCTTCGGCCTCCACGAGGAGAAAATGGCCGAGGCGGCGGAGAACCTCGAGCTGATCCAGGCAGGTGAATCGATGGAGCCCGTGGAGCTGGAAATCGCTCATGGGATCGATCCGCAACACGGCGTGGACATGCACTACGAGTTCTTCTTTGGCCAGGACGGCAAGGTGGCAACCAAGGCGCGCGTGAAGGAAGAGGGCCAGGAACGCATGGACTACTTTGCGGTCAAGGAAATTGACAACACCAAGCGAGGCCAAGCCATCGCGCGCCGGATTCTGCCGACC
>CAZPLZ010000057.1:0-18736 GCA_964587525.1 uncultured bacterium
GATGAGTGGGTCGCCAAACAGATTCTGGGCTGTTTTCCATTGGCCAATGCTTCCATCGTCGTTGATCTCCGTGAAATACACTCGCGCTGAGGATTGATCCCCGCTTCCGCCGCAGCCAATCGTCTTACTATTTTCATTGCCACCCACGACATAGATCCGGTTGCCCAGAAGCGCTACAGCATGGCTGTGCAATGGCCTCGGCAAGGGCGTGAAGGCAGAGAGATCCCTCCGTCTTTCGACTCCGGCGACGAGGATGTTGTTGTTCGCATCCACGGCCACCGCATAGGCTCTATCAAAGGAGGCATTATTTGCCCAACTGTTATAGAAAAGAGATTTGAGCACATTCCCAGCGGGGTCATATTTGATGATGCGCCAGTTTTCCCCCTCCCCGCTGGCAAAACGCTCTTCATATCCCACCACGATAATATTCCCGGTGCTGTCCACAGCAACACTTCTTGCCTCATCATCTGCGTTATCCGGGCTGTTATAGTCTTTCTCCCAGAGAAACGTACCATCCGACGCGTATTTACGAATCCGCCAGTTAAGACAGTTGGTACATGGAAGATCGGAACGCCACTCCCATCCCGCCACGACGATGCTATCATCGTTCTTATCCACCGCAACCCCATTAACCGCATCAGCAGAGGATGCCGGGCTGTTATAACTCTTGCTCCACAGGAGAGTGCCTGTGGAATCATATTTATTTACTCGCCAGTTGAAGTCTTGGGAAAGATCATTTCGCAGCTCGTGCCCCGCAACAATCACATTCCCGCCACTGTCAATGGCCACACCATGGACTCCATCCCAATCGCTTGCCGGGCTGTTATAGGTGACAAACCCTCCAGGTCCGAAGGTCGGATCCAACGTTCCATCGGGGTTGTACTTTCTGATCATCCAGTCACATCCGGTATTCGGTTGGCAGCCCTCCTCCCCCACGACATAAATAGCGCCTGCCGTATCCACCGCCACCGCACGCGCCTTATCATCCCTATTTGCTGAACCGTTGTAGGTCTGGTTCCACAACAACGTACCGTTAATGTCATATTTTTGGATTCGCCAGTTGAAACTTTGGCCAAGATCAGAGCGATTCTCCCAACCCACCACAACAACGTTCCCGGCCCCATCCACCGCCACAGCCTTAGCAACATCCTCTTGGTCATTGGGACTGTTATATGTGAGGTTCCACCCCGAAAGCGGGTCGTTCCCCCCGCTGGTATACCTTCGTATCCGCCAGTTCAAACCCTGAAAGCTCTTCGTACGGTCCTCATCACCCACCACGATGACCTCACCCGTTCCAGGCACCACCGCCACGCCATGCGCAAGATCATCATCTTCCGAGGGGTTGTTGTACGTCGCGGCCCACATGAAATTCCCGTTGGGGTCGTACTTCCGGACGCTCCAATTGTCTCCCGCACCTTGAAATGGATCCTTTGATGCCCAGTAACTCACGGCTAGATCGGCCGCCGGGTCCGGCACGTATTTCGACTGGCGCGCGAGTGAAATAACCGCATCCTGGCCTGCGCCCTTAGGGGAAACCGTGACCGCGTACATCGTGCCGGCCGGGGAGCCATCTTTGAAGGAATCCTCAGACGGCAGCAGCCCGCTGTTGCCCAAAAAATCTGTCGCCGTCGTCAACACCCGGGTCAGGGTTTGCGCCGAAGCGGCGTTCAGCGCAGCCGCCGCCATGAGCGCAAGGAGTGACGTGGCTCACCCTCCCATGTCGATGAATGTGCCGCGCATCACTTTGCCCGACACCCTGCCCTTGATCATTCCGCCGATCAGAAAGACGTGCTCCTTCCAGATCAGCGCGCTCGTGAGCTGCGGCATGCCGGTCGCGCCTTGGTTGACGCCCCAGGAACCCACCTCCCCCCGTTTGACGTTAAAGGTGGCATACGCAATCGAATCCAGGGGGAAAAACAACGCGTCCTGTCCTCCAAAACAGAACAGGGTGTTGCCGTACACCCCCGCGCTCGTCCGACTCCGGCCGAATCCAAGGTAGGCTCCAGGCAGCTTGGAGGACGCGAGGTACCACGTGGTGATGCTTCCATCCTGCCAGATGGGTCCCACATACACCGTGGGCATGGTCAGAAACTTCCCCGTCCCCATGCTCTCACCCCCGATGACCACCAGGTACCGGTCCACCACCAGCGCCGCTGCATGCGCAAGCGAGGAGGGCAGCGAAAGGACTGGATTCCAGGAACGGATTTGTCCCTCGCTCGCGTCGCCTTGAAACACGGACTGGCTCACCTGACCGCCAGCCATCCCGCCGATCACGTACGTCCAGTTCTTATACACAACCTGGGCATGCCCATGGACCGGTCCCGGCAAGTCTGCCGCTCGTTTCCAGCCCGCCACTGATCCGTTTTCACTCACCCGGGCCATCCAAACGGCATTCGACTCTGCTCCCCCGCTCCCGCCTTCTTGAAATCCCCCGCAGGCATAGATCACGCCGTTCACCACTCCTACAGAATGGTCTGCGACCCCGACTGGAAGATTCTTTCCTTTGATCCATTTCTTGTAGCTGCCGTTCCGACCGAGCGGAGCCCTGATCACCTGGCGCATCAGTTTTCCGGATCGGTCACGGCCTCCCAGCACCACGAGGGCCTTGCCGGCGTCTGTGGCACGGTGTTGCGACAATGCCACCGGCAAGTCCGGCATGGGCTTCCACCCCTCGGGATCCAGCCAGTACCCCGCTAGCGCCGGTACCCCCGCAACGGTCAACCAGCCAACCGCGAGGCTTAGCGCGAGGCCCCAAGCCAAGGGTTTACTCGAACATCCGATAATGCACGATCTCAAGGCTCTGGTTGAGCTGCCGGAGCCTTTTGGAGAGCAGGCGAAAGATACCAAGTGACATCTTGATAGCCAGTTTCGGATTAGACTCTCGCATGGCATGGTACTGCTCGTTGCTGAGCTGAAGGGCCTGGACGTCTTCCAGCGCGACCACGGTTGCTGATCGCGGCCCGCCATCCGCCAGCGTCATCTCCCCGACACACTCTCCGCGTTCGATGACCGCCAGCAGGTGCTCCTTGCCTTTATCCTTACCAACCCTTCTCTGCACCCCAACCTGGCCAGAGAGCAGCAGATACACCGACCCGCCCTCGGCATCCTGTTCGAACAATTTGGTCCCTTTGGGGAACTTCTCAAGCTTCATGTCAGCAGCCAATTTGCCCAGCTCCTCATCAGAAAGTTCACTCAAAAGCGGGCTGCTCCGCACCGTGGCAATCGTCTCAAAGGTGACAGGCATGGGATTTATGCTTCCTGATTTTTATCTTAGCACGGTTCTAGTCTATCGATTCCTCCTCTTCCCCCTAAGGGGGGTGAGTGGGCGAAAGGACAGCCAGGCCGCGAACAGGATGTACCCTGCGACGGCGGTGTCGCCCCAGGTGGCATATATGGTCCTCCCACCCAGCGGCGCCGCCTCGCCAGTGACCACGCCAGGCTGAAAGAGCGGGAGGGTCTGGGTGAATCGGCCGCGCGGATCAACGATCAGCGAAACCCCGGTGTTGGCACACCGGATCGTGTACCGCCCACACTCCACGGACCGAGCGATGGGACCCAGCGCATGCTGATACGTCGCCGCCGTGCGTCCGTACCAGGCGTCGTTCGTGATATTCACAAACATCTCCGCGCCTTCGGCCACCAGCCTCCGGGCGTGCGCTGGAAAGATAGCCTCGTAGCAAATGGCCACCCCGGCCCGTCCGCCTGACGAAAGGTTCAACAGGACCGGCTCGGATCCAGGAGACAAGTCCACCAGGCCTTCCGTCAGTTTTTTTGCGAACGGCGCCACCACCTTGATCCAGCGCGGGAGATATTCGCCGAACGGAACCAAGTGCATTTTGACGTACACCGCCTCAATCCCGGAGCCAGAGATGAGAAACGCGCCATTGGAAAGCCGCCCGGTGACGTCATTGAGTAACGCGCCCACCACGTGGGCGGTTTTCGTGTCAGCCGCAAGCCGGACCAGCCGTTCAACCATCCCGGGTTCCTCTCCGATGACGCTCGCGGTGGCTGTCTCCGGCCAGACTATGACCGCGGGCGCCAGGTTGGAAGCCTGGAAGGCCAGATTTTCGAACCGGCTCAGAAGAGTGTCCACCGGCAGGTCCCATTTTTCCTGTTCGGTGAAACTTCCCTGGAGTGCGGCGACCGTAACCGGCCGGCTCTCCTTTATTTCCGCTTGCGTCTGCCGGTACGTGGTGAACGAGAACAACAGGAGCGCGACCACCCAGCCAGCGGCGAGTCGGGTAGCAGGGAGCACACGATCCTTCAGGCGCCAGAGAGCCCAGAGCGCAACATTGACAGTCACGATGGCCAGCGAAATACCGGTGATCCCAATCCACCGGGCGGACAAAAACACCGGTGGACACGCCCACTGTGACGCCCCCAGCGGCGTCCAGGGAAACCCCGTGAACAATATTCCGCGCGCCATCTCAGTGGCCGCCCACGCCGCCGGTGCGATCCAGATAATTCTGGAGGGGGCCGCGCAGGCCACGACGCACCCCCAGACCCCCCAGTAGGCTGCTAACCCCGAAGCAACCGCCAGCCAGGCCGCGTGCCGGAGCACTCCGAGCTCCCTCACTTCAGGGATCCAATAGAGGGTGCTGGCAAAAAACGTGAATCCGCCGATCCAACCCAGGCCGGCGGCAGCCACTGGCCTGCTTCCCTGAAGCGCGGTCAGCAGCGGCACCAAAGCAAACCACGCCAGCCATCCGGTCCAGGGGCGAAACGATGGTGTCAGCCAGCTTGGAAACGCCAGCGAGACCAGCAAACCCGAGGCGGCCGCCAGAAGGACAGGCTTAACCCGCCTCACCTTTGAGCCCGCTCCAGATTCATAAGGCGTCCCTTCACGACGCCATCGTCGAATTCGTACAGTGCCCGCTCATACACATTCGGACCGGGACGCTGCTGGAGATGAGCCTTGAGCAACAGAGCACGGCGGTACCAGCGGCGAGCTGCCGCACTCGCTCCCCGCCGCTCCTCGATCTCACCGCGGACAATGGTGGCGTAGAGAAACAACGGTTCACGGCGCAACGCTTCGGCGAGCGCCACCTCTGCCTTAGTCCACGCCCGCTCCTCCATCCAGGTTTGTGCCAGCCAGACCCACGGCCAAGGCCAGCGCGGGCTCGCCTCGGCCGCGCCTAAAAACACGCGGCGGGCTTCAGCCAGATCACGAAGCCGCTCACGGCGGCCTTTCACCACTTGGGCCCGCTCCACCAGAAACTTGCCGAGCTCCAGTTGGACGGGGGCCTGGTAGCCGGAAAGCTCCGACGCCAGCCTCAGCGCGCTTTCGGTCAAACGAGAGGCCGAAAGCTCTCCCCCTTTCGGCGTGCGCGGCAAGAGGTCCCAAAAGAGATCCCAGCGGGCTTTCCCCTCAAAGGAAGCAGCCCTTTCATCAAGAGGGAACACGGCACGAGCATGAAGGGCTTGTCGCAAACGCTCGACGAGATTCCCCCGTGGGTGCTCCACCGACCACCGCGCAAGGGCTGGCCGCAGAAATGCGATAACGATCCACACGCCGATCATGACCACAAGCCAGCGGCCACCGACTGCCATGGAACTTCTTCGGATGCGGGTCCCCTGCCCACAGGTCATTGCCCCGAGGGCGATCGCAAACAGGACTTTGCTCACCGGCGCTTGGAGCGGAAAATCCACAAGGCCGTGCAGCAGCACGGCCAGAACTCCCCAGGCCCAAACGCCGCGCAGACGACCAGCACAGCCACGCAGCGCCACCATGAATCCTAAGATCATGAGGCCCAGGGCAGGCACACCCCACTCCACCGCGAACTGCAATGGTTCATTGTGCGTGAACCGAGCCCACTGCGAATACCGGCTCACGCCCGCAGCCGTGACCGATGGTTCCCGCACAAGGTGTGCACTGGTTGCGTATCGCCCCGGGCCGATGCCGAACGGGCTTAAGCGAAGCAGGGCAGCCCCTTCCCGCCAAATGGTCAAGCGATGTGCAAAACTGAGCGCGTCCACCCGGGGTAACGCCAAGGTGGCCAGGGCCAGCGGGACCACGATCGCTCCGGCGATGAGCCAGAGCCGTCGAGGGCCATGGCACAGCGCCTTCACGGCTAGAAAGCTGGACACCAGGATGCCGGCCGCCAGCACGGCGCCACTCGATCGAGTCGCCACCATGCCCAGCGTCGTGCTGGCGAGAACCGCCACCGTGAGCCACCTGTGCCAGCCTGTCTCCCGGGACATTGAAGCCAGGCAGAGTCCAAATCCGAAGAGCAAGTAGGCAGCGAGGAAATTCGGACTGGGAAATGTCGCCTGGGCGGTAACTCCCCGGGCCTGGGCCTCGACCACCGCCCAAACGGCGTAGAGCAACATGATCCATATCACCCCGCGTCGTAGCCAGACTTCCACCCTCCGCTTTCCTTCCGTACACACCAGCCTCGCTAGCCAAACGACCGCAAGTAATCCAGTCCCCTCCAACACCCGTTGATAGGCCGGCCCTGGAGCAGAGGAAACACCAATCCAGACAGCGCCCACCAACAAGAGCGCCAGCCAGGGTCCATCCGCCGAAAGCCGCGTCGGAAGCGGCACCGTACCGCTGAGGTGCGCGTACGCAAGCACGGCTGCCGTGATCCCCAGGAACCCGCCAAGGCCTACCGCCGATCGCGCACCAATGAAAAGCGGGCAAAGCGCCACAGCCGCCAGGAGGAACAGCACGCCTAAGCCGCGGAAGAACGGCGCGGTGAGCGGGATGAGGCCGAGCAGGCCGTGTGCCGATCGTTGGGGAGGACGTGAAGGCGGCGAGGCCTCAGCCCGCCCGAAAACTGCGGCGCTGGATGCAAATAATCCAGTGATGCACCACCACGGAAATGCAAGGACCGGCAACGCATAGTCAAAGTCGACCAGGCTGTGCAACAAACCGCCCAGCCACGCAGCGGCCAACCCCCAGGCGTACGGAAACGGCGCCTTACGCACCCCGCGCCAGATGAGTCCTCCCATGAAGGCCAAAAATCCTCCCAACAACACAGCGCCCACAACGCCTCGCTCGCTTAAGGTTTCCACGAGCCAATTATGTGCAAAGCGGGCGCGTATGCCTTCCGGGAGCCGCTCCCCTATCGCTTCACCGTACCGCCCGGTCCCAACTCCTAGCATCCAGGTCGCCGGTGTCTGCGGTTGAGACAGCTTCCATTGCTTCAGCTTGGCGGAGAGTCCCTGCCAGGGTGCCGAGGATGGCCTTCCCATCACAACCACCGCCAGTATCACGCCGCCCAGCAAAACCGGAATCCATGCCCGGAGTTGATCCTTCCTAACGGCCCTCAGACCCAAGATCCCCATAGCCAGCAGCATGGCCACCGCAGCACCGATCGAACCGGAGGCCAGCATACCCATCGCCAGCAACAAGGTCAGCAACGCGCAGACCAGCCGCCAGCGCCCCCGGCCTACAACCCAGCCTTCCACCGCGGGAGGCAACGCGAGCAGCAGATAGCCAGCCAGCGCGTTGGGATAGAGGAAAAACGAGAACGCACGACCCTCCTCGATTTTGGCCCGTATGAGCTGGGTCTGAACCGGATCAGACTCAACAGCCTTCACGATAGCCGGTCCAAGCGAGGCGAGACCCCCCAACCACTGCCAGAGCGCACCTGCCGCAGCCAGTGCTCCCCCGAACATAAGGCCAGCCGTGATCATGTTCGCCGTTCTCGCCTGTGCGGACGAGGTGTGCCGCGCGGCACCGGCAACCAGCATGAACGCCAAAGCTCCCATCACCAGATGGGAAAGAGCCGGAATCGAGGCGAGGATCTCTCCGCTGGCGGCTGCCGAAACCAGTGCACTAGCCAGGATTGCTGCAAGCCAACCTCCAGATGCACCTCTCGGCGCTTTCCACCAGCCGGCGGCGGATGCCAGGAGCAACACCAGAAGTGTCCCAGCTTGAAGGGCCCCACTGATAAACGCCTGGCCAATTTCCCAGTTATAGGCCGCCCGGTAGAAAAATTCTCCGACTGGAGCCAGGGCAAGAGCGCAGGCCAGCCACAATCCGGGCAACACCATGGAAAATGTACTGCGAATGGTTTATTTTACGACAACTCACCCGGGGTGATCTGCCAGCGCATCGTCGCAACCACGTTCGGCCGCGACTGCACGATATCCACACACACGACGGCGCTGGCTGCCAAATCCATCGCCTTCCCGCGCTCGCCGGTGGCTAGATACGCGGACAGCACGCCCATCTCTGGCATGTGGCCCACCAGCGCGACAGCGTGACGTGACGCAAGCTCCTGAATGACCACAAGCAACTGCTCAAGCGAGGCACCAGAGGTCAGTTGGGGCAGGATCGTGATCGTGTTGACGTCAAGTACCTGCGCCAAGATTTCTGCAGTCTCTCTCGCCCTGATGAGCGGACTGGAAAAGATCGTCACCTGTACCACCCCCCGCTCCCGCAACGCACGGGACACACGGCGCACATCCTCACGACCCTGCTCGGTCAACTGCCGTTCCGCGTCGGTCGGCGCGTGACCAGCCCGCCCATGGCGCATGAGGTAGAGTTTCACGGGGTCAAATCCAGCGCCTGTCTAATCGCTCCCACATAGGAGTACTTTCGTGCAAACCGGCGCAACTCAGTCAGGGCTGCTTTCGTTCCGCTCCGGGCCCGGGTCGCCGAGACCTGAAGGAAGATGAGGTCCTGCACCCCGGGGAGATCCGGTACCGGCCGGGGCGGATGGGCCTTAAGCGCGATCTCATAGATTGAGACCCCACCCGTTGCCTGCCGGTGAATCGCCCGTGTCTGCCAGAACCGCCCGAACGCCTGGACTTCTTCCTTTGTGAAGGGAAAGAAATCAGGCGTGCTGCGCAGCCGCGACACGTTACGGGCGGGCAGATAGACCAACCACCGTATCCCAAGCTGCCGGAAATTCACCGCCATGCGCTCAGGATCATCCGGAGCTCGTCGCAGAATCGTGGTGAGCCGGGAGGGAAAATCCACCACATGCTCATGCACACACTCGCGCCAGATGTAATGGCTCTTATGGTCAGACACCAGCAACACCTTGTCGGCGGACCTGGTGTAGCGGTTGATCCACGCCGCGGCATCCCAATAGCCCGGCGCTGGTGCCAGATTGGCGCGCAGGTACGAAACACGGGGCGTAAGCCCCAGTTGGGTCCAGAGCCTCTCCCAAGGTGTCCACTGCTGCCGGATGACCCCGGCCAGGTTGAGCGCGAGCAAGCCGACGGTCAAGAATTTTCCCAGCGCCACGCCTCCCTTAACCGAAAGCGCAACGACCATGACCGGGAGCGCCGCCAGGGCGAAACGCTCGTCGGCCAGCAATCCCGACCAGACGACCAGATAGGCGCCCAGCCATATCCCCAAGCCACGAAATTCCCGCCTGACGTCTTTCTTGAGGAGCAGCCATGGCATCACCGCCAAGAACCAAGGGCTCAGAAACAGAAATGGCTCACTGCGGATATAGGCGTTCCAGAACGAACGAGCAATGTCCCCCCAGCCCCGAAGCAGGACAGCCCCGCTCACGCGCTGGGCGTACATCGGAGGGGCCAGTGACTCCGGGAAGAGAGTCCCAAAGAAAGGGTACAAGGGGTTTCCAGTCGAGCAGTAGTTCCAGATGAGCCACGGTGCAAAACCCGCCAGCAGCCCGCACCCGACCGGATAAGCCCAGGACAACTTGCGGCGGCGCACCACCTCCACCGTCAGCCAAACCGCGTGTGCCGCCACGATAGGAAAAGCCGCGTACTTCAGCGAGCACGCCAGCCCGAGCAGTACGCCGGCCGTAAACCGTCTGGCGGGCGAACCTGTGCCCCAACCGGCAAGCAGCGCAAATGAGGCGAACCCCAACCACATGAGGGGGAGATCGGTGTACGCCGAGGTTCCCACCCCCAGCACGAGCGGGGACGAGAACAGGACCAGGGCCATCGCCCGCACCGCCACGCCCCCGCCACCCCAGCGCACGAGCAGTGCGTACGCCGCGAACGCCGTCAGCGCCGAGAGCACCTGCGCACCGGTGTCCGACCACTCTTTCGGGAAGACCGTCAGCAGCAACTCCCAGATCTGTGGCACGTGCGCGTGGTCCTGATGCCACAGAGAATAAATTTTATGGTTCAGTATGTAATAGAAGGGAAGCCGCAAATGATAGACGTAGGCGTCAATACCTGGCTCCGGATTGAAGACATTCAAGACCCAGCAGGCTAGAACGGCTGCGGCGCTCCACCTGAGCCACGTAGGTACCCGTACCCTCTCCCTCATGATTGGCAGGCGATGTTGAAAGACCGCCAACACCAGCCCCGGCACCAGGCTGACCCAGACCACCGGATGAAACAGCACCCCGGCCAACCCCAGCCCCAAGAACCAGAACCCGTAGACGCCGATCCCAAAAGCCGCACTAAGCCAGAGCCCGGCCTGCTGCGGGGCGCGGGCGAACCCACGTGCCACCTTTCCAGCTCCAACCCCCGCCGCCACCAGCACCGCACAGAACAGGAGGACCCCCACGTGCCGGATCCAGGCCGCAGCGAAGCCCAACGCATCCACGTCATGCGGAAGGTTCAAAGCGGGCAGGCTCAAAAACTCTTGCAGGCGAACCGGCGTTCCGTATGGATAAGTCGTGGCCACCACGAAATTGACCCACACCAACGCGACCCACCCTATCAGGAGCAGGCTCTCAAGCTTCACGAATGGTTACGACTCAACTCCTACGATATCATGGGGTGAATCGGCACCCGTCATGGCAGAACTGAGTGAACTCATCGCAGCGCGCAAGCAAAAGCTGCTCCGGCTCAAAGAGCGCGGCGTGCCCGCCTACCCGCACCGATTTTCATACACGCACCGGCTAGCCGAAGTGCACCAGCAATGTGCGTCGGCCGGTGACACGTTAAGTCCGGAACCCGTAGCCGTGTGCGGGCGGTTGATCTCATTGCGCGACCATGGCAAGAGCACCTTCGTCCACCTGGAGGACGCCACCGCGCGCCTGCAGGTGTACGTGAGGCAGGATGTGCTCGGCGAAACGGTCTATGCGGGCTTAAAGGATCTCGACGTGGGAGATTTTGCCGGCGTCAAAGGAACCATGATGCGCACCAAGACCGGCGAGCTAACCGTGAAGGCGACCGAGGTCACCCTGCTGGCCAAAGCCCTGCGCCCGCTGCCCGAGAAATGGCACGGTCTCAAAGATGCCGACCTACGCTACCGGCAGCGCCATGTGGACCTGGCAGCCTCGCCCGAAGTCCGCGAGATCTTCCGCATGCGCGCGCGCGCCATTCAGCTCGTCCGTGACTTTCTCAATGCCCGCGGTTACGTGGAAGTGGAGACCCCGGTCTTGCAACCCCTCTACGGCGGCGCGGCCGCCACGCCGTTTACCACGTTCTACGAGAGCCTGAAGACGACGTACTACCTGCGCATCTCCAACGAGCTGTACCTCAAGCGCCTTCTGGCGGGCGGGCTGGACCGCGTGTACGAGTTTTCCAAAGATTTTCGCAACGAGGGCATCGACCGCATGCACACGCCGGAATTCACCCTGCTTGAGCTGTACGAGGCCTACGCCGATTACGAGGACATGATGCGTTTGACCGAGGAGCTGCTGCGGGCGTTGGTGATCTCGGTGAAGGGCGAGCCAGCCCTGACCTATCAAGGCCACCGGCTCGACTTCTCCGGCCCCTGGCCGCGCCTTCCCTTCACCCAGGCGCTTTCCGACAAGCTCGGCTTGGATCCACTGGGGGCGTCCGTGGAAACCCTCGCGCGCACCGCCGCCGCGGCGCACATCCCAAACGCGGATCGCTACACCCGGCCCAAATTGCTGGACAAGCTGTTCAGCACGCTCGTGCAACCCAGCCTGACGGGGCCGGTGTTCGTCACCGATCACCCACTGGAACTTTCACCGCTGGCCAAGACGCACCGCCGCGACCCCCGGCTGGCGGAGCGGTTTGAGCCGATCCTGGCCGGGTTCGAAGTGGGCAACGCGTTTTCCGAACTCAACGATCCTGAGGAGCAACTCCGCCGGTTTGAAGAGCAGCGCGCCCTCAAACAGCAAGGGGATACGGAAACGCATGAGCTGGACGAGGATTTTCTGGCCGTGCTGGAGCAGGGCATGCCTCCTGCCGGAGGTCTTGGGTTAGGCGTGGACCGTCTGCTCATGATCCTGTGCGATGCCACCACGGTCCGCGAAGTAATCCTGTTTCCACAACTGCACCCCCCTCATCCTTCCCCCTCTCCCCCCAAAGGGGGGAGAGGGTAGGGTGAGGGGGGACAATCGCATGACGGGATCTTTTCTGCACTACGAGCGGTTCCTGGCCATGAAACTGCTCCTGCGCGCTCACCGTCAACGCTTCATCCCCCTCGTGGCAGTGCTATCCGTGGCCGGGGTGGCGGTGGGCGTCGCCGCGCTCATCGTGGTGATCTCGGTCATGAGCGGCTTTGAACAGGATCTCCAGAAAAAAATCACAGCCATGAGTGCGCACATCTGGGTGCAGTCCCAGGCGACAGCCAGTGGTGACGACATGCTTGAGGCGATCACAAACGCGCCGGACGTGGTGGCGGCAGGCCTATATCTGAGCACCCAGGCCCTGCTGCAATCCAAGACTGGCACCACGGGGGCGGTGCTGTTCGGGCTCGATAGCCAGGCGGCCTCTAAGGTCGTCCAACTGGCCTCCCATATCAAAATGGGCCGCTTGCCTGAGTTCAGCTCATCCAACCCGGAGATCCTCCTGGGAACCGAGCTGGCTGGAGCCTTACGGGTGTACCCCGGTGACACGGTCGATCTGCTGACGGCACGCGGTACCCACACGAGCGCCCCGATCATGCTGCGGGCGCAGGTGGCAGGCATCTTCGAGGTTGGCATGTACGACTACGACGCCCACACGGCCTATCTGCCGCTTGCGAGCCTGAAACAGCTTCTCGGGAAGCAGGCTCCGCTGGGCTCGATGGTGCGAGTGACCGATGTCCTCAAGGCCCATGAGGCCAGCGTTCAACTTCAGGTCCGGTTGGGTGCAAACTACACGATCCGGGACTGGCTGACCATGAACCACAACCTGTTCTACGCTATCAAGGTTGAAAAGCTGGTGATGTTCCTGATCCTGATGACCATCGTCACGGTGGCCGCCTTCAACATCACCAGCAGCCTGATCATGACCGTGATGGAGAAGACACGCGCGATCGGCATCCTGGGCACCCTGGGAGTTCCCCCCCGCCGCCTCAGACAGATCTTTGTCATCCAGGGTGCATCCGTGGGGGCCGCCGGCGTGCTGGCCGGCGTCGTACTGGGCTGTGTGATCTGCGGCATCATCACGATCTATCCTCTAAACCTTCCCGGTGGAGGCAGCGTCTATTACCTCACCACCCTGCCAGTGAAGGTGAACTGGTGGCTGGTCCTGGTCATCATCCCAGCCGCTGCGCTTGCCTTGTGCGTGGCTTCAGCGGTGTATCCTGCCCAGCAGGCCGCTAAACTTGACCCCGTGGAAGCGATCCGGTATGAGTAACCATTCCCCCTTCACCCTCGCCCCCAGGGGGGGAAGTGGAGGAGATAAAAGGGAGAGAGGGGGAAAGGTGGTGCTGGAAGCCGCCGGCCTGACGAAACGCTTTTACGCTCCCGCCCTGGTGGAAGCTGTTCACGGCGTGACGTTGCGCCTTTTGGCAGGTGAGCTGGTGGCGCTGGTGGGGCCATCGGGGGCTGGGAAAAGCACGCTGCTAGCGCTGCTGAGCGGTCTCATGGCAGCCACGGAGGGGCGCGTGAGCGTGAACGGCACCGAGCTCTCCGGGCTGAAGGAGCGTGACAGACCGCGGGTCAGGAATTTGAGCATTGGCTTTGTCTTTCAATTTCATCATCTGTTGCCTGAACTTACGGCGCTTCAGAACGTCATGCTGCCCGGGTTGATCGCAGCGCGGGAAGGCTGGACTCCCCTGCCCGCCCCCGGTGAGCTGGAAGGGCGCGCTCACGAATTGCTGGCCGCAATGGGCATTGAACAACGCGCGGACCATCTGCCAACCCAGCTCTCAGGCGGGGAGGCGCAGCGGGTGGCCCTGTCCCGAGCGCTCATGAACAAACCGGCGATCGTGCTGGCTGACGAGCCAACCGGTAACCTGGACCAGGAGACCGCGTTCGAACTAATGGACATGATTCAAACCTTGAACCGCCGGGCCGGGCAGACATTTTTGATCGCAACGCACAACCAGGAAATCATGAACCGCGCGTCGCGGGTGCTCCGGATGGTCAATGGAGGTCTCACGGAGTGAAAGTCTATGTGAACGGCAAGCTGGTTGAAAAAGAGAAGGCCGCGATCTCGGTGTTCGACCATGGACTCCTCTACGGGGACGGCGTGTTTGAGGGCATCCGGTCGTACGGTGGCCGGGTCTTTAAACTGGATGAGCATCTGGACCGCTTGCAGGACTCCGCCCGCGCGATCATGCTGGAGATCCCGTTAAGCGCGGGACAACTCAAGGAAGCGGTCCTGAACACGCTCCGCGCTAACAACCTTACAGACGCCTACATCCGTCTCATCGTCACCCGTGGCGAGGGGGATCTGGGGCTGGACCCCCGCAAGTGCCACGAGCCGCAAGTCATCATCATCACGGATAAGATCTCGCTCTACCCGAAAGAGTTCTATGAAAAGGGACTCGCCGTTATGACCGTGACCACCCGGCGCAACCTTCCTGAGGCCTTGAACTCACGAATCAAGTCGCTCAACTACCTCAACAACATCCTGGCAAAGATCGAGGCCAACAATTACGGCGTCCTGGAAGCGATCATGCTGAACGCGGAAGGCTATGTGGCTGAATGCACCGGCGACAACGTGTTCATTGTGCGCAAAGGCACCTTGGTGACACCGCCGACGCATATCGGCGCTCTGGAGGGCATCACGCGCAACACCGTCATCGAACTGGCCAAAGCTCAACGCATCCCCTGCACCGAGGAAGTGTTCACCCGATACGAGCTGTACACAGCGGACGAGGCGTTCCTGACCGGCACGGCGGCGGAAATTATCCCGGTGTCCAATGTGGACAGCCGGCCGATTGGCACCGGCCGCCCAGGCCCGGTGACCCTGAACCTCATCCAGAAATTCCACGCGCTGACCCTCCATGAGGGCGTTCCTCTATGACCCTCCTCTCATTTCCCCTCATCAACCACCCACCCCTCCAGGCGCTATAAGCATGAACGCGCTCAAGGGACGTGCGGCCGCCCTAACACGGCTTAACCGGGTGGATCTCATGGCGCGGATTGATGCCTCCGGCATGCGGCATTTATTACAAACATTTTCCAGCCAGATGGAGGAAGCCACCCGGCTAGCATTGCAACTTCCCCTCCCGCGCATTGCGCGTCCAAGGCAAGCCCTGGTGGCGGGGATGGGTGGGTCAGCCATCGGTGGCGACCTGGCCCGGGTATGGGAACTGGCGCTCGGCGGCATCCCAATCCAGGTCAACCGTGGTTACCAGGTCCCACACTCTGTGGGCCGCGGCGATCTCCTGATCGCTTCAAGTTATTCCGGGAACACCGAGGAAACGCTGGCCTCCTACACAGCAGCCCGGCGGCAAGGCCTGAGCATCATTGCGATCACCACAGGGGGAAAACTGGAACGCCTCGCGCGGCGCGACCAGATCCCCTGCCTCATCCTTCCAGGCGGCCTTCCCCCTCGTGCCGCCCTGGGATTCTCGGGGCTGCCAATTCTGGTCCTCCTGTGGCGGCTGCGCGCCGGGCCCTCACCGCTTGCCCAGATCCGGGAAGCTACCCGGCTAGCTGCAAAACTGGCCAGCCGTTACGCCCCGGAGATCCCCTGGCGGCGGAATCCAGCCAAACAACTCGCCGCCTGCCTGATTTTCCGTTTTCCATTTATTTATGGCAGCCAGGACCGGTTCGACATCGTGGCGCTGCGGTTCAAATGCCAGCTCGCAGAAAACTCAAAAATGCTGTCTTCGTTTGCATCACTACCTGAAATGAACCATAATGAAATTGAAGGGTGGGAGGTGCCAGACGTCATGACCCGTGATCAACGGATCGCGGTGATACTCCATGACCGGGGAGATCATCCGCGGATCAGACGAAGGATGAAAATCTCGGGCAGGCTTATCTACCCACAGTGCACCGCTGTATTGAATTACAAGTCCACCGGCTCCGGTCTTCTGGCCCGGCTGATGTCCCTCATCGTGCTCGGCGATTACGCGAGTTACTACGCCGCTGTGGCCCGGAATGTGGATCCAACTCCCGTGGCTTCGATCACCCGTATTAAAACTGCACTCGGCGCCGCGGCAGGACCTTAACCCGTATGGCCCCACTGAGCGTCTTCAAAGGCATAACGCCCCGGCTCGTCGGGGTCGCCTCACTGGTGATCTTCGTTTGCATGAGCCTCACCGGCTCCCTCGCCGCCTATCGCCATCATGTACAACTCATTGAAATGGGAGCGAACGTTCCGGACTTTCCGATATTTCTGATCGGCCAGGTGCGTCAGGACATTTTCTGGATCGTGTTCACCTTCATCACCGCCACCCTCATCAGCACCATCCTGATTGGCTATCTGACCCGCCCGCTGCGATCAGTTGCCTCGTACGCCCAGGCCATCGAACGTGGAAAGATCGAGGATACGCTTGCCATCAAAGGTCATGATGAGGCCAGCGCCATCGCCGAAGCCCTCAACGTGGTGTTGGAACGCCTCAGGCAATCGTACATCTCGACGCTCAGCGCACTGGCGACGCTGCTGGAGACGAAAGACAGCAAAACCGAAACACACTCGCTGCGCAGCGTTAAGTACGCTCTCGAGCTCGGCAAGGCGGCCGGGCTCTCACACCAAGACCTGACTGAGCTGGAACAGGGGGCGTTATTACACGACATTGGCAAAGTTGGTGTGGCCGACGTCATATTGAAGAAACCCAGCCCGTTGACCGAGGAAGAATGGAAGGTGATGCGCCAGCATCCTTCGATCGGCTACAACGTTTTGAAAAACCTGAAATTCCTTCAGAACTCCCTTCCGGTCGTGCTTCATCACCAGGAACGCTACGATGGGCATGGCTATCCGGAAGGCCTCAAGGGTGAACAAATTCCCTTCCTCGCGCGGATCTTCACGATCGCCGACTCTTTCGACGCCATGACCTCTGACCGCCCCTACCGGAAGGCCATGAAGGCCGAAAGCGCCATCGAGGAGGTCAAGAACAATGCGGGCACCCAATTCGACCCCAAGCTTGCTGAAACCTTCGTCAAGCTCTGGGGGGACGGATGCTTACAGCAAGACGGCGGATCCGGTCCATCAGTAAACGCCTGATACTTTAACCATCCCCTTTCCTTCCTCTTCCTCAACCTGATGAAATTTCTGCGTTTTGACGCAGGACAGGGACCCCGGCTCGGCGTCCTGCTGAACAAACAGGTGGTGGACTTGCTGGCTGCGGCGCGCCTTTATCTGGTGGGGGGCGTCAGCGGGCAGGATGCCGCATTCGAACTTATGTACTCCCACGACACCAGAAACTTGATCGAAGGTGGCACCACGGCTCTGCACAACGCACGGCTGACCTTAAAGCGAGTGGAAGAACTCCTGAAGCCGGGCGCCAACCCTCCAGATGCCGTGTACACGGCCGAGGCGGTGCGCTGGCTTCCACCAGTCCCCTCACCTTCAAAAATTATTGCGGTGGGGCAGAATTATCTGGACCACATCCGGGAGCAGAAGATCGAACCGCCGAAAACCCCCATCCTGTTTTCCAAGGCTCCCACGACCATCATCGGACCGGGAGAGGACATCCGGTGGCCTAAAAACCTCACCACGCAGGTGGATCCCGAGGTCGAGCTGGGGGTGATCGTCGGCAAGAAAGCCAAGGGGGTGTCACCAGCGCAGGCGCTGGATTACGTCTTCGGCTACACCGTCTTAAACGACGTCAGCGCGCGGGACCTCCAGTTTGGCGACCAGCAGTGGGTGCGCGGAAAATCCCTTGACACGTTTTGCCCAATGGGTCCCGTGCTGGTCACCAAAGACGAGATTCCAGATCCGCAGGCACTGAAGCTCTCCTGCGCGGTGAACAGCCGGGTCTGGCAGGATTCCAGCACCCGGGAGATGATTTTCTCCGTCGCCACGCTGCTGTCGTTCATCGCGCAGGGTATGACCCTGCTGCCTGGCGATGTTATTGCCACCGGCACCCCCCACGGGGTCGGCGTGTTTCAGAACCCTCCGGTGTTTCTCAAGGCCGGCGATACGCTGCGCCTCGAAGTCGAAAAGATCGGCGTGCTGGAAAATCCCGTCAGCGGACCTTATTGATCGGGACTTATTTCCCTGCTTTCGGGGTGTGCTCCACCTTGTGGGCTGCGTACTTGGCGCAGAGATTTCCCAGCACGCCGTTCACGAATTTCGATGATTGCTCGGTGGAGTACTGCCGGGACAGCTCGATGGCTTCGTCAATCGTGACATTGGCGGGGATATCGTCTAAAAACAGCAGCTCGTAGATCGCCACCCGCATCAACTGGGTGTCCACGGCCGCCAGCCGGTCAAACTCCCAGCGCTGAAGCGCCTCCTTGATCTTGGCGTCAATGTCCTCCCGGTGCTCCAGCACACCACGGGCCAGTTGGAGTGCAAAGTGTTGCACGCGCTCGGGAGCCTTCTGATACTCGTTAAAATCTCTTAACACATCTTCAAGCGATTGGCCGCCCGGGACAGCCTGATACAACAACTTCATCGCGAGCGCCCGCCCTCGCCGCCTGGCCCCAGTACCAGTACGTTTTTGCTTCATAGGGATGCGAATTGTTGCACGAGCATACGCACTCTGATTACATTGTAGTGAGCGCTTACTGGCGTGCTTTCAACTTTCCAAACAGCGAGGCCATCT
>CAZPLZ010000058.1:0-15152 GCA_964587525.1 uncultured bacterium
GTGCGCGTTCAAGACAAGCTCGGTGTGTTGCGCTAGCGTCATGCCCGGTCGATCGACGATCAACAGGCAGCGGTTTTCGATGACCTCCGCATGGCTTGTCGGGCTTGGGGTGGCAGGTTTACTGACCGCTCACGCTGCGCACGCCGTCCCTGTCACGTCCCTCAGCCAGGTTGAAGCGACCCGGGCCCAAGCATTAGGTGGAGCGACATCGGCGCTGGGGGGCGACGCCGCACTCGTGTGGCTGAACCCGGCGGCCTCAGGGAAAATGACCTCGTCCTCTCTCACCTTGGCAGGGCAACGGGGCTATTTCGGTGACCTGATTGGGCAAGGGCTTGGGGTTATCCCACTGGGTATCGCAGTGGTGTCCGTAGGGTTCTCGACGTACAACTCAGGAGTCGTGACGTTGAACGCCCTCGATGGCACGACGCGGCAGGTGATTGGTCATCAAGACACCATGGGCATGGTGGGGTTAAGCCGGGCACTCTCGGCTAGAGTGGATGCGGGGGTGTCTGTAAAGGGAGTGAAGAATAAGCTGTTTGAAGAAGTCAGTGCGACGGCGGTGGCGGTGGATGGAGGCATACAGATTCGCCTGGCTCCGATGCTCAAAGCTGGGGTGGTTTTTCAGAACCTGGGCACCAAGCTCCAATACGAGGCAGACCAGATCAGCCTGCCAGCGGCAATTCGTTCCGGGCTCGCGCTGGGTTGGCAGTTTAAGGGCATCGTAGACGGTAGTTCTGCTATGGATACTCTGATCGTCATGGCTGACGCCGAGTATCCACTGGAGGAGAAACTCCCCGTGTGGCGCGGCGGCGTGGAATATCAATGGCGTGGAGTGTTGGCTCTGCGTGCAGGTGGCCGTCTGAGTTCAAGGGAGGAGCTAACCAACTACGCTGCTGGATTAGGCCTCATGGTCAGGCAGTTTCGTTTGGATTACAGCTTCCAATTGGGGAGTACACCGGCAGATTCGCCCCAGGCTCTCAGTTTGACGATAGAATTGTGAAGCCTAGAGAGAGGATAATGTAGGTAACGAACAAAAAATGCGGAGGTGATGGCATGGGTGCTCGTCATCTCTGTCCCTTAATTGTTTTGGTGAATCTGGTCGTCGTGCAGGCGAGCGAGACGATGGCCTCCCCTCTGAGTGCTCTGAACAGAGCCGAAGGGGCCCGGGCACAGGCACTTGGAGGATCAGGCATCGCACTTGGATTTGATCCAACTCTCGTTGGCCTGAATCCAGCCTCCGCGGCGCACGTCACGGCTTCCTCGCTAACGTTGTCCGGACAAACAGGATTTCTGAGGGGTTTTACAGGCCAAGTGTTGGGAGCTTTCCCTGTCCTGGATGGAGTACTGACCCTGGGGGGAGTATTAGATGACGCCGGATCAGTGACTTTGAACGCATCAGATGGAACATCACGGCAAGTCACCGCCAGACGGGACATCATAGGAATGCTTGCTTTTTCAGGGGAGCTCTCACCGCAGATGGATGGAGGTTTTTTAATCAAAGCACTGCGAAGTGAGCTCATTGAGGAATTTCAAACCACGGGAGTCATCTTCGACGCAGGAATGCAAGCGCGCGTATCAGACACCGTAAAGGCAGGAGTGGCAATCAAGAATTTTGGAACGAACCTGAAATACCTTGAAGACGAAATTACCCTGCCCGCCCAGGTTCGCGTAGGAATCGCCGTGCTCTGGCGACTTAGGGAATACTCGCCGTTCTCAGTGGTAGAGGGAGACGTGATTATTGCAATGGTAGATTCTGAGCACCGGGTTCAGGAGGGCCTGACGTCCTGGCGTGGTGGATTGGAATATCAATGGCGTGGAGTTGTTGCACTCAGAGCAGGCGGACGGCTGGGGGCAGCGAAGAGTTTAGGCAATCTATCAGTCGGCTTGGGCTTAAGGTTCAAGCAGGACCAGGATGGGCGAGGGCGAAAGTACCGCCAGGGTAGACAACAGCGGCAGTACCGCTTGGATTACAGCATCCGGCTTCTCACCAGCAAGTTTGACCCGCCTCAAACACTCAGTGTAACGATTGCGTTCTGATTAGCCGCCTGCCGGCAACCTCACCGGATTGAAGGACTCGATAGTGGTGCTGTAAAGACAATCACGTGGGCGGAGGCTCGACGCTGGATTTTGCGATCCAGAGATGAGCCCCAGCACCCTTAAAATTCTTAAGGTGCTTTGTAAGTTTCCCACCAAGTCAAGAACTCGTCTTCCGTGAGCCCCATGGCTTTGACATGTCGATTCAACTCCCATGCGGAGACAACTCGGCTGGAGTCCAGGACTATCACTCCGGGGATTCTGGCTTTCTCCCACACTTCTTTCTGACCGACGATCCGCATCATGGTCCATCCTCGGTTCTTGAGCAGAGCGCGTACGTCTCCCGGCCAGACATAAAAGTACTTTCCCGACAAGGATTAGCGTGCCAAGAGAACAGGCGGGAGTTCGATGTTGGATACTTCGGGAGGAACCATTTGGGGCTTCCCGTCTTTGCGGGTTTCTTTTCTCCACCCATGACCCGAGAGGACTGTTTCAGCCGTGCCTTTCTCCAGAATTGCTGCAAGGAAGACGTTTACGGTTTCCTGTAGAGATTCCGTGGCTTTCTCAGGCGTGTCATCATTCGCAGCCAGTTCCAAGCAACTGCAATATGCCACAAAAACCTTCTTCCCTTCGACTTCCTCCTCGTGAATTTCTACCGAGAGCCTTGTTCCTTCCACCTGATTCTCACGAATAGAGATCTCAGCACCCCGTGACATGGTTGCTCCCTCCGTTTTTTCCGTTGATTCAGTGATCTCTGGTGACATTTTTAGTGTATCACGACCGTGGCTCACTGGCTGAGGATCGCGCACCAGGCTGTCAGAACCTCGCTTCCACGATGACGTTGTCCCTCAGGCCGGTGATATCGACATCACCCTTGAGCGGGTCAAAGGCAGGCCATTTTTTCCCGTTGACCAGCACTGATTTAAGGCGTTTCTTTTCTGGATGCCTAAAGCGCACAAGAATTCTTGCTGCGTCTCGCGAGCCACGCAGGGAGGCTTCCATTCGGATCCTGTCTTTCGCCGTTTCGGAGAGGTACCGGATTGAGACCTCGCCAAAGTAGGTGCAGACCTTTGTAATCCCAATGTCGTTGCCGTCTCTGAGCCAGGCGCGGGGAATCGCCCGACCGAAGTGGAGCAGGCTCCGGTTCCAGTACACGAACATATACCGTAACCACATGATGGCGTTGGCCTCATCACTGGTCTTAAATTGGGCAGCGTTGGAAAAACCAAGTGCCGGAAGGGGGTGTTCGCACATGGCGTTGACTTCCGCCCGGTAGCAAGCGCACCAGGCGTTGAAGAACATCCAGAGGTACACCTCCGGCTCGTCTCGATCCAAATGGGGCATCAGCCCCGCCAGCAGGTTCGGCTGGATTGAGAACCCACCCCGGCTGTAAAAATTCTCCTCCAGATCGGTCATCGGATAACCATAGGGCGGCGTGAGGTAACGGTTATCCTGAAAGTCATCGAGAATCCATGCCGCCTGCTTGGATAAGGGATCGTAAAGACCCGAGATGAGCAGGTACACCGATCCTTCCAGCACCTCACGAATCCAGCCATAGTCCCTCCCCCGCAGGTAGAGACGACTGGGATAATGAGGGACCCACCGCCCGTTCCGAAGACGGATCAAGGGTGCGTGCTGGCGCATCTGCTCAAAGCCCCGGATGAGATCCTCCCTGTACGCATCGGACTCTCTACGAATGCGCGAAGCCTCCGGGTGCCCGATGTCTTCCAGGGCCAAAGCGGCATTGTCAGTGCCTCGCCAGATGAGGCAGTTTGTCGAAAGCCAGTACTGAAAGTCAGTGACATCCTCCAGGCTGCCCGCAGGGAGAAACCCATACTCCCAGCCCCGGGAGTGCGGCAGGGCCTTTTGAGTGTTTCGCCGCTGGCGGAAAACCCAGTCTGCCCCCTCGATCACGGACGGCGCCACCCTCTCAAACCAGCCCTTATCGCACGTCAGGCGGTAGTGCTCCGCCAGGCACCACAGCACCCAGCCGTGGTGCTGGTTATACGCGCCACACTCGTAACCCCCGGCCCCGAAGTACATGCCCTTAAAGTCGGTGAAGTTTCCAGGCTGCGGCACGGTGCCCTGGTACTTAATCCAAAGCTCAAGCCGCCGCCTCGCCTCCTCGTGCAGGCCGCGTTGGTCCAGCTCATGGATGATCATGCAAGACTCGTTGCTGTAGTTGCCGTACGTCGAGGTGCCCACCGACGTGTTGACCAGGCGACGATCATCCGGCATGGCGAAATCGGAGATTTCCACATGGGTCAAGTGGGACGCATACAGGTCGGCAAGGTGCGGCTCAGGACAGCGCAGTTGCGAGCCCCGCCGGTTCTCTTCCCTCCAGAACCGGGTCACCTTGCTCAAGGACTCCTTAAATTTCAACTTTTTCAGGGCGGACAGCTCCTTCTCAAATTCCAAAGCGATATAGGGGATCTTGAGCAGCACCTCACAGTGCTCACCGGCTTGAAGAGATCGTGTCAAGACAACTCCCGTGTCCGTGGTTGTGGCCTCCATCGTGGACTCGCAAGCGCAACGCAGGACAGGCTGGCCCCGGTACCGGCTGGTGATCCGCCCCGCCCGGGCGGCGAGACGGTCCAACGGGCTGCCCGGAACCTCGGCGCTGTGTGAACCTCCCAAGGACCGCTCCGAATCCTGGGAGTAACGGATGGACAAACGCGCGCGCTTCGCGTCTTCCCCGGCGTTGTAAAACCGGAAACGGACCAGGGCGACCATCGTTTCGTCGCCCACCGTCTCCCCCTTGAGCACGCTAGCCATCAACGGGACGCAGAAAGATTTTTGCTCCAGCAATAGGTTTCCTTTCCTCCACCGGATGTTGTAGGCGGGAACGGGAGCAGGGTCGGTGAACCGCGCGGTGGTGGACCAGGCCTCAAGCCCGAAGAAGAACCGGGCATCCCCCTCGCACAGAAATCGCCTGGAGTCCTTACCCTCCATGGCGATATGCTTAAAACCCTTCGATGCCCACCAGACCACATTCCTTTGATGCAACACCAGATCCCCGCTCGCCTCCAGCCAGAACCGCTGGCGGGCATGCTTGCAGCCCAGGTTGTAGTTGACCGCGTGCGGGCGCGGCTGCCCGCCGTAAGCACCCGCGTAGCTCGCCTCCGGCCGGGCAACGACCTTCTGTGAGATAGTCTTGTCCTTCTCAATCCGCCGCTTGTAATCAGCAAAGATCAGCGGATCGCTCGATCGAGTAATGTAAACGCCCTCCTCCGCATACCAAATGGGGCCCTGGCGCTCCAGAGCATCCAGGGAGATGGTAAAGGTTGCCTGGTCAAGGGCGAACGTGATATGACCCGTGTCATTGCAGTAACGGTGCGCAGGTTGCATATGTGAAACGGCAATCTCAAAGGACCGTCTCCCCTGACCCAACCTCAGCTCGCGGCCACGGGCCGAGATGCCCCTTAACGCCGTGACGTTCGTCACCGCCGCGTTGTACCCAGAGAGGCGGAGCCGTTTTCCAGCCGTTTTTCTTCCGGCATCCAGCTCGACTCGCAGGGCACTGCGAGCTGGCTTGGACATGGTGTAGACCTGAATCTTCTCGATCCGCCCCGGATCCGGAACCTCGACCCGGATGCCGAGTGTGCGCCGGAAAGGCACGTCATCATCCGCCGCTTCCCTGGGCAACTCCACGCTCAAAGCCTTACATGTGATAACGAAAAAATCCTTGGCCCTTCTGCCGATGATCGCGGCCCTTTGCCAAGTGCCATTGAACTGGTCATCAATGGGGTTCCATCCAAACCTGGCGGGCTGATCATGATCTGGCAAGTACTCCAGCCGCACCCGCGGCCACGTCTTCCTCCAGTAGGAGAGGCCGATTCTCCCCGGAGCTTTTCCCTTAAACATGACCACGACCAGCCGGATATCCCGCACCTCTTCAAAGCGAATCTCCCCGGGGGCACAGTGAGGAAGTCCGAAGGGAGCGATGTCAAATCCCTTCATTATCCCGTCCGGATACTTCAGGGTTTTACCAAAAGAGATACCTATCGATGCGAGTACGTCCGCTCAGAACGGCGCTCCAGAATTGTCATCGAGACCATATGATCTCTCTCGTCGATCTCATAAAAACACCGCCAATTCCCGATCCGGTAACGCCAGGTTTCAGGCCGCCAATTGCGCAACTTGCGGATGTGCGTGCCGAAATGTGGCTCTACTCTCAGTTGGGGATATATATAGGTCATGAGCTTTTGTTCTAGCTTGTCACGTTCGCCCGCAGGGCACTTCTGGCAATCTCTGATAAAAACGTTGGTCTCGAAGATATTGTATCTACCCAATCAACCGCCCTTTCCGCTCGCGGGCAGCCTTCGATCCCTTCTTGAGTCTTCGCACCAAACTGGGATTTTTTACAATGGCCTCCATTTCCTCGGGTTCGACTAACGTATGCTCCTGAAGGTGACGAAGGGCAGCCGTCTCGATGAGATTTGAGATGGGGCGGTTATCCATCCTAGCCCAGCGCTGAAACAACTGATACGTCTCTTCGGGGAGCCTCAACGTAATGGTCTTGCTCACCGTTCCTTACACCTCCTGTGCACTCCGGCAATGTATGCATATGTATTCTAACGTATTCAACCCGCTTCGCAAAGCTGTAGGAAGCGATATCGAAACCCGTCCCCCTCACCCTTCCCTCTCCCCCCTCGGGGGGAGAGGGTTAGGGAGAGGGGGGATATGCCCTCTGGACATCTAAATGTTCACCTGTTCGTTGAGGCGCTCAAGGTTGCCGGAGAGGATGAGCGAGAGGTCGGCTGGCGGCAGCCCAAAACTCTTGAGAATCTCCAGCGCTCTCCGGTTCGCCTCCACGCTGTTATAGGGAAAGTCCGCACCGAAGATGAACCGGTCAGCGCCGAACGCGGCGATCAACTCCTTCACCTCGGCTGCCGGCACGTGCCAGCTCGCATCCTCCGGCAGGCATGTCGCGAGCCCGCCGTAGACATTGGGGTTATTCTGCATGACGGCATAGGTTTCGCGCACAAACGCCTTCCCGCCGAGATGTTCGATAATCAAGGGCAGCTTGGGGTGCCGCTGAGCAACCTCGTCCACCCTCAACGGCTGATAACGCTCAAGGTTCCAGCCGTGCGGCCCGGTGTGATACAGGATCGGCAGCCGCCAGGACTCCGCGAGCGCATAGAACTCCGCCAGTGATGGGTCATTGATCGGGATCTTGACGATGGGTGGATGAAACTTGACCCCACGCGCACCCTGCGGTCCGTGAGTCCGCAGTAGATCCACCGCTGCCTGCCCAGGCTCGTTGACCGTCACCCAGGGGATGAACCGGTCATCCCCCTTGACGGTCTCGAGGAGCCAGCGGTTCGGGTCTCCATCGAACCACCGCTGAAACGGAGCAAAGGTGACGGCCCGCTCGTACCCCAGCTCGCCCACATAGCGGCCCAGATGCTCGATCCCGCCCACCTCGTCCCCGATGCCTTCCCAGATCCTCTTGAAATGCCCGGGGGGGCCAACATGGCAGTGACTGAGAATCATGGCTTTTCTTTACGCGCCAGAAACATGGCGGCGTGTCCTTTCCGGCTTCCGGCGAACAGATCCTGAACCCAGAACAGCGGCTTCCACCAGAAGGGCAAGCCAAATAAGGAACTCGCCGTTTTCAAAAAGACATGGTCATTCCATGGGTTGTAGAACGACGAGGCAGCCGTCAGCGTGTCTTGCGCGTCGCCCGCAGCACGCGTTGGCAACAGTCTAAGATACACCCGCCGCAGCGCCCACATAAACGGCACCGTCACGTTCCACCGCGTCTGAAGCGTCAAACCGGCTGCTCCAAGTTTCTGCTCCAGCTCCGCCCAACTGTAGCGACGGAAATGTCCGTACAGCACATCATCCTGCCGCCACTCCTGCGGGTTGACCGGCGTGAGCAGCACCATCGCCCCCCCCGGCGCCAGATGCCCAGCAAGGGTTCGTAACAGTCCCTCATCATCCCGCACATGTTCCAGAACGTCCATGATGAACACAGTTTGGAACTGCCGGCCCTCAAGCCGGCTTAAGGCCCCCTCACACACCTCGACGGACGGAAACGGCACCAGCGCCGCGCGTGCGTGCGCGATCGCGTCCTTAGAGGAATCCAGCGCGACGCCATGCCAGCCTCTCGCGGCGAGATGCCCGGCCAGCGAGCCCGTGCCGCATCCAACTTCGAGAAAAGGTGGCTGAAGTTCGTGCCGGCTGATCCAATGATCCACGACGGAAAAAACATAGCGACGCAGCGGCGGGAAATTCGGCATCTTTCGAGAAGTGTAACATAGGAAGACCCTATGGCTGCGGAACGCACTGATCCGTGGAGCGAGTAAGCGCGATTCTCTGCCTGTTTGTCCTGCTGCCCACGGGGGTCTCAGCGGACAGCGCGGACAAGCCGATCCGTGCCCTGGCTGAGTTCAAGGCACCCGAGGGATTAAAGGTCACGCTCTTCGCCGCGCCGCCGGATATCGGTTACCCGGCCTGTCTCGCCGCCGCTCCGACCGGCGAGCTGTTCGTCGGCGTGGATGAAAACAGCTCGCTCGATCAGGAGCGAGGAAGGGGGCGAATCATCCGGTGTGCCGATGTGGACAATGACGGCCGGGCCGATCAATTCACTCTCTTTGTGGATCAATTGGACAGCCCGCGCGGCATGTGCTTTGTCGGAAGGACACTCTACGTGCTTCACCCGCCGTATCTGACCGCCTTCCAGGACCGGGACGGCAACGGGATAGCTGATCACTCGGAGGTGCTGGTCCGCGGTTTTGGCTTTGACCTCAACTTCAGAGGCGCCGATCACACCACCAACGGCATCCGCATGGGCATCGATGGTTGGATCTACGTGGCCGTCGGCGACTACGGTTTGGTCAAAGCGGTCGCCAAGGATGGCAGCCAGTTGCGGCTCCACGGTGGCGGCATCGTTCGCGTGCGGCACGACGGGTCCGAAATCGAGCTGTTCGCTCGAGGCCTGCGCAACGTGTATGACATCGCCCTCGACCCGTACCTCAATGGGTTCACGCGGGATAACACCAACGACGGCGAGGGCTGGGATGTGCGGCTCAGCCACATCATCGCTGGCGCGCACTACGGCTACCCCTTGCTGTTCAAGAATTTCTCGGATGAGATCATGCCGGCGCTGGCCGACTACGGCGGCGGCTCCGGGACCGGCGCGCTCTTTCTTCACGAGCCCGGCTTCCCCGATGGATTTGGCAACACCCTCTACACCTGCGACTGGGGCCGGGGCAGGATCTACCGGCATGAGCTTAAGCCCCGGGGAGGCAGCTTCAAGGCCGGGCAGGAGGTGTTTGTCGAAATCCCCAAGCCGACCGATATGGATGTGGACGGCTGCTCCCGGCTCTACGTCAGTAGCTGGAAGGGTGGCCAGTTCGTGTACCAGGAGGACCCGGTTGGCTATGTCGCCCGCTTGACCTGCCCCGCTCTGAAACCGGCTGTCTTCCCTCAGCTCAGGGAGGCGAATGATAAGGAACTCCTGAGACACCTGACGTCGCCAAGCCAGGTCTTAAGGCTCAACGCCCAGCACGAGCTCCTGCGGCGCGGTCCAAAGCGCACATTCGCCAAGAGACTGAAAAAGATGGCCCTCAGCGACGGACCACTGTACGCGCGGGTCACGGCGATCTTCACCCTCAAACAATTATTTGGCCCCCGCTCGCACCAGGCCCTCCTCCGAATCACCAGGGACAATCAGGTGCGCGAGTTTGCCCTGCGTGCGCTGGCCGACCGCAAGAGCGAGCTGAACGATGTGTCCGCCAACCCATTTGTCCAGGCCCTCGCCGACAAGAACCCGCGCGTCAGGCTGCAGGCCCTGATCGGTCTGGCACGGCTCGAAAGGAAGGAAGCGGCGGAGGCGATCCTCCAGCTGACGAGCGGCGCCGACCCGGTCATCGCCCACACCGCGGTCCGATCCCTGGTTACGCTGGGCGCCATCGACACGTGCCTGACGGCCCTGAACACCCCATGGTCGGATCTGGTCCCCGGAGCCCTGCGCGTCCTTCGTGAACTGCATGATCGGGGAACCGTCGAGGGCCTGATCGGGCGTCTTGAGCAGACGGGGGACGCCTCGATGCGCCGGCAGATCCTCAAGACGCTGATCCGTCTCTACCACCGCGAAGCCCCGTGGGACGAGAGCTGGTGGGGGACACGTCCCGACACGAGCGGGCCGTATTTCAAACGGATCACCTGGCCGATGAGCGCGACGATCGAGCAGGCGATCCGCAATGCGGTAGGTACCGCGGACCTCAGCACGGCCACGATGATTTCCCAAGAGCTGACCAGACACCAGGTGGCCCTAAGCGACCTGCCATGGCCGGAGCAAGCCTTGGCGCTCGCCCAGGACAGCGGCTCCGGAGCGCAGCAGGACCCCAGCCTGGTCGCCAACGCGCTGAAGGTGACCAGGAAACCGGAAGAGGTGCAACTGTTCACCATGCGATACGAACAGATCGTCTCCCAAACCTTGAAGGAACCCGGCAATGTCAAACTGGGTGAGCGGCTATTCTCCCGGAAGGCTTGCATCGCATGCCACACCGTCTCCCAGGATCAACCTTCCAAGGGTCCCTACCTCGGAGGGATCGCGACGCGCTACAGTCGCAAGGAGCTGATCGAGGCGATCGTGCAGCCCAATGCGAAGATCGCCCAGGGCTTTGCAACCCACTGGTTCACAATGAAGGACGGGACCGGGCGCGAAGGGTTTGTCGTCCGCGAGGGTGGCGACGAGGTGGAGATCCGCAATGTCGCGGGGATCGCAGCGGTCCTGTCCAAGGAGCAGATCGCTAAACGCGGAACGCGTAAACCCTCGATGATGCCGGAGGGGCTGGTCAACGGCCTGACGGTCAGGGAGTTCGCCTCGCTGCTAGCCTATCTCGAATCACTGAAATCTAAGTAACGTTCTCCATGTACTTGCGGTAAATTTCCTCAAACACGCGCACGTCAGTTAAGGCGTCTTTCGCCGGCGAGCGAAACGGCGCGCCGGTCTGTACGCACTCCACAAAGTGTTTTATTTCTTCCTTATATGACCAGGTCCACCCGGAAGGTGGGAAGAACTCTGATTGCACGTTGCCCTTATCCGCCTGGTAGAGCTCCACGGTCGCTGGCGCGTTTCGGAGCAGCAAGGGTGGCGCCTCCGTACGGATCCAGCCCTTGTCGAAGTAAATCTGCGTGTGCTCATCCCAGCCGTGGTATTCGACCATGCCGGATTCGATAACGGCGCGGCATCCGCCGACATCCAGAATGACCACACCCAGCATGCCCCACTTTTGATCCAGGTCCACCGTTTTGACCTTCACCTTGTCGCCAGCGTTAAGAAACCACCGCACCAAGTTCACGTTGTGGGTGTACTGCTGGAGGTAGCCGATGTAGCGCGGGTAAATATCCTCCGGCATCCAAGCGGGGCGGATGTCCGGTCCCTTAGGCTTCGGCTCGTCGGTTTGCTCCCAAGCGGTGTCCAACCCTGCCGCCCAGTCCCCGCAAAAGCCATGATTACGGACATAGCGGATCTCCCCCATCTCCCCGGTCTTGCGGAACTTGTCCACCATTTTCTTGACCATAATGTTGCCGCCGTCATACCGCTTCATGTACCCCACCATCAGGCGCTTCCCACTCTGGCGTTCGGCCGCCAAAATCCGTTCAGCCTGCTCCACGGAAACCGCCATCGGTTTTTCCATGAAGACATCTTTGCCCGCGTTGAGCAGATCGATCGCGATCTCCCCCTGCCCGGCGTAATGCCCTGAAACGGCCACCGCTTGAATCTCCCTGTCGTTCGCCAACTCCCTGTGGTCCTGGTACAGCCGGGGAACGCCGAATTTCACCTGCACTCGCTTCCCCAGGTCAGACCTGACTTCAGCAATCGCCACGAGTGCGCAGCCTTCGATGGACTGAATGTTGGGCATATGGACCCGCTGCGCCATGAACCCGCACCCCACATACCCCAAGCGAAGCTTCTCCATTCCCCCTCACCCTACCCGGGCTCGAGGAATCGCCCCGCAGACGACCTCCCCCCAAAGGGGGGAGAGGGAACAGAAGGATCCCATTGCAAGCCTGTTACCGCAACACAACGTGATAGACCGAATCCTCAAGAAGTTGGATGACAAGAGGAGCGCCATCCGCACCTCCGGTCGTTAAGACCTCCACATCCCGTGGATAGCCGTGCTCGTCCAACGCTTTCACCGCCGGCTTACGCCCTGGATCAAGGTCCAGGGTGATCCGAGCCTGGATCTTCTCCACGCCGAACGGCCAACCACCCATCTCGTTGATCCGCCCGTCCTGCCCCCCGGAGGCGCGGAACCCATATGGGCTCTCCACCGTCATCACCTGGATCAGGATACGGCGGGAAGACTCCAGCGGCCGCCTGTCAAGAGCGGTGATCATCACTGTGGAGTAGTCGTTTTCTGATTCGATCGTCACCCGGCTTAACTCAAGCTTTGCCAGTTGTGACAGAAACCCGGCCGCCCCCTGGCTGCGCTTCGTGTCAACCCGCACGATCCCCTTCTCGTACTCCCAGAACACCTCACCGGTCAGGCTCCGGATCGTCTTCCGATCGCGGTCGATCAGGGTGGCGAGATTCATCTCCATAGACTCGGCTTTCTCCTCGCCGAACGCACGGACCACCCGGCCAACATAATACGCCAGCGGATCAATGTGGCTGACCTCACCCACAGCCACGCCGCCGGGCGGGATGTCCCGCGCGCGCAGCTCATCCAGCGCCTGGGCCGCAAACCCGCCCGAGCCTTTCAGCGCATACAGATCCTCCAGGTCGAGCACCTGGCGTACGACGACCTCAGCCTCTTTCACGTCTCCCCGCCGGTACAGCAGCGCGTAGGCAGGAAAATTCCCCATGATGGCCGGGCTCGCCAGCCCGAATTTTTTCATGGTGGTCTCCCAAAACGCGCCGTGCAACGCGAAAGCGAAAATTCCGTCGAGGCCCTGAAGCGCGCCGTAGGTCGCCGCCAGAAAGGCGAAACCGGCCCGGTAACGGTTAGGGTTGGTCCAGCCAATCTCCGAGATGATGGAAGGGTACTGGTCTATCTGGATCATCTGCAGCGGAATCTTCTCTGGAACGCGGACCGCTGCGAGGTTCTTGAACTCGTGCCCGACCCGTACCGAGTAACCCGCCCCCTCACCCCGGTGCGCCCCGCCGAAATAACCGTGCCGATCGATGACGTCACCGGCGGTGTACGTGTACCGTTCGAGCGCGTCGAGCAGAGCGGGGTCAGCCACCACCCAGTTGCTGGGCGAGATGAGACTGCGTACCCCGAGCTCCTCCCGGAAATACTTGATGATGTCCTCATAGAACCTGCGCTGAACTTCCGTGAGAAACCGGACCTGATCACCGACGCGCTTGCGCCTGCCCGGGCCCGCCCCCTTCAGCCCACCCTGGGTCATGTGCCACGCCTCGTAGAGGACAGCCCAGCCACCACTTGGATCGTCACCAGGCTCCCGCGCTTCCAGCCAGGCCCGGCGGATCTCCTCCGGCGAGCTATAACGCTTCTGCAGCCACTCGCCGTAGAGATTCTCAAGCCGCTGCCAGTACAGCTTGGGGATATTCTTCTTGGTGAACGTCCAGAAAAACAGACTATCCTCGTTGACGATCTCCACGATGGCCACCGCCGACTCCTGAGCCAGCGGCATCCCCGTGTACGGATTCTTCGTTGTGAGCAGCGCTCGGGCCCAGACCTTGTAAAACTCCTGCACGCGCGGGTCAAAATACAGCAGGGCAAACGGCTTTTTGTTCTCGATCGCTTCGAACCCGGGCACGTCATACTCGGGCTTGATGTCAAACCACAGTGGAAAATAAAAACTCAGCTTGGTGTAGATGCCTTCCCGCTTGAGGGCGGCGACCAAATAGAACAGATCGTCTAATTTTTTTGGATCGGCGACGGAAGGGTCTTGACCAAAGACCGGACTGTGATACCGCACCATGTTCACGCCGACTTTCGCCAGGCGCCGGGCCAGATAATCGATCGAGGTGTGATCCAATCCCGCGATCTGTGCGCTGGCGTTGACCGCCCAGAACCTGACAGGTTTCCCGTTACCGAGCACGAAATCAAAACCCTTGCGCCGGACGAACCCGTGCCTCCCCGCTCTCGTTTCATTGAGATCGCGCAGGTCCAGCAGCGCCTTCCGGCTGAACCGATCCCTTGAGGGCTCCCAGGGGAACATGCGCGGGTTTGCGTGTCCTGACTTTTCATCGGGCTTGAGCTTCCCGCGGGGGACAAAGGGAATCCGGGTCAGGACGAAACAATCGAACCCTGCGACCAGGTTCTCGCCTTCTCCCGCTAACAGCCGCAATTCAAACTCGTGCTCGCCCCCCGTCAAGGTGACTTTGCCCAAATGCACCCAGTTGGCGCCCAGATGTATGCGGATGTACGTGTCGTCGGCGAGCGAGACATCAAACGGACACACCCACCAGTCAGCGGCGTCGAAACGCCACCGGAAGGGGCCGTGTTTCCAAAATTTTCGGCACCAGAGATCATACTCACCATCCCCTGGGACAGTGATCCTATACTTTGCGAAGGCCTCCGGCCCGGTTCGGACCCCAGCGTTGGTCAGCCAGTCCCCGCCGGAAAGCAGGCTGCGCTTGTGCTCAAACGTGGATGCGGCGTATGGACTCTCCTTTGGGAAGTTGGTTGCCGCAGGGATCTCCGCCTCCCACCAGACGTACTTCCCCGCTGCTTGAGCCGCGGTGGAATACAGCGTGGCCAGGAGAACGGCTGTTATCAGCCCTCGGCTATTCCCGGCGCAGCAACTTGTCAAGGGAGTAGGGGCCGGGACCGGTGAACATGAGGGCCAGCGAGACCGTGCAGTAAGCCAGCGCCAGCTCCTTCCTGCCGAAAGGGTCACCGGCGTGGAAGAGGAAGACGGCCACGCCCATGGTGCAGAACACGAAGAAAGAGGCAACCCTGGTGGCCAGTCCTGCCGCGATGAGGAGCCCGCCGAAGAACTGCGACAGAGCCGCCATCCAGGCAAAGAAGGCCGGCAGGGGAAATCCCATCTCCCGGGTGCTTTCCACCAACCCTCTCACCCCTCCTCCAAAGACCAGGGAGTACCCGTGGCTGGCGATCCCCAGCCCCATTAGCACGCGCAGAATAAGCAATCCCAAACTCGACATCTGTGATCTCATCGCCGCTCCT
>CAZPLZ010000058.1:15252-18730 GCA_964587525.1 uncultured bacterium
TTTATGCTGCTTCTCCTTGGACCCCGCCTTAAGTTTGTGCCTTTCCTCCATGTGCCGCGCCAGTAGTCCGTGCCGCTCCTCCATGTGCGGCACCAGCAGTCCATGTCGCTCCTTCATGTGTCGCGCCTGCAGTCCATGTCGCTCCTTCACGTGCTGTGCCAGCAGGTCGTGTCGCTCCTTCATGCGTTTCGCCTTAAGCTCGTGCTGCTTTTTTTTGGACGCGCTGGTCTTTGCCTCCGCCAAGGCTCCCAGAGCGGGCAAGGTGCCGATGAGCAGAACCGCAGACAGGATTAGAAGTAAGAACTTCTTCATTGGCTTCATGATTACCTCCTTAATCCCATAATCATCTCACAACCATACGGTTCTCTATCGTAAAACGTGGGCCTGCAACTGTGCGAGCATATCCTTATGCCGCTGCTGCGCTGGAGTACGAGCCGGTCGTGAAGTGATATTGTGAAGCCTTCATGACAGCGCTCGATGTGTGCGTAATCGCGCTGTATCTCGCGGCCGTTCTGGCCGTGAATCACTACTGGGGCCGCCGTGTGACATTCGCGGATTGGCTCACCTCCAAAGGAACGATCGGCTGGGGCTTCTTGATTTTCACCGTGGTGTCCACCAACGTCGGCGCCGGTACCATCCTCGGGACCGCTGGATCCACATACCACTCCGGCATCGGGTGGGGACTCACGAGCGGCATCGGCGCGCTGCTGGGCTACTGGCTCATGGCCGGTTTCGCCGTACGGATCCGCCGGATCACGCCTGTTGGCGAGCGATCGAGCTTTTCTGAATTTTTCCGCCGCCGGTACTCACGCGAGGTCCAGATGACCGTGGGCCTTATCATCGCCTTCCTCTATTTCTTCTATCTGGCTGCGCAGTTCAAAGGCTTGTCTGGCATCCTCGAGGTTTGGGCAGGATGGGACACCCGAATCGCCGGGTTCACCGCCGCGCTCCTGGTCATCTGGCTAACCGCGAACGCTGGCATCCGCAGCGATATGTACACCGATGTACTACACTTCTGGGCCATGTTTATGACGATTGCGCTGGCCACCGGCCTGGCGATTTTTCAGATGGGCGGATTTCACTCCCTCACCGCTATCCTGCAAGAGAAGGGCGCACTGGATACCCTGGTCGATCCCTATGCGTTCGGCGGCTGGTCCTATGTCTGGCTGGGAATCCCAATCGGCGCCCTGCTCGGACTCCCCAGCATGGAAGTCTGGCAGCGCATCGACGCCGCCCACGGCGCCCGCGACGCCCGCCGGGCGTTCATCCTCTCCGGCATTCTCAACGCCCTCTTTTTCGGGGTCGCAATACTGCTGGGGTTCGTGGCGCGGGCTGTCCTGGAGGAGGACATTCCCAAAAACCACGTCCTGTTCAGACTGATCCAGCACACCCTGCCGCCGGGCCTGGTCGGGCTGGCCATCGCCGGGGCATTCGCGGCGTTCATGTCCACCGCCAACAGCATGCTCATGGTGTCGGTCTCCGCCCTGCTGGGCGATCTCCTCTACGCCAAGCAAGAGCGATTGGGCCGGCAGCGTAACATCCTCCGCACGACCCGCCGGCTCACCTGGCTCGTCGGCGCCGCCGGGCTGGCGATCGCGTATGTTCGCCCCGACATCGTTTCCCTGATCCTGACCGGCCTCTGGGGCTCCGGCGTCCTGCTGCCGGCAATTCTAGGCGGGCTGTTCTGGAGGCGCGCCAACAGCAAGGCGGCCATGTCCAGCATCCTGCTGGGATTCATCGTCACCACTGGCCTGGCCTACGCGCCGGGGTGGGGCGAGACCTTCTGGATCCCAGGGCTGACCCTGGCTGCCGCCGTGTTCGTGCTGACCTCCCTGGCGACCCCGCACAGTCCCGGCGAAAATCCGGACCTCGCGTCAACCCCCGTGCGACAATGACACCAAGCATGAACCAGAAGCCTTCAACTCAGCGGCCTGAGAAGACCGCACTCGTTCTCTCCGGTGGCGGCACCAACGGCGCCGTGGAGGTCGGCTTCTACAAGGCGATCTGGGAATTCGGGATCAAGTTAGATCTCGTGATCGGCACCTCGGTGGGCGCGATCAATGGCGCCATGGTCGCAGCGGGCATGACCCCGGACGAGATGCATGCGCACTGGCGGCAGACCAGGCAAAAGGATTTCCTCAAGTTCAACTGGGGCGAGCTGTGGAAAGGGCTTCGGGCCCGGAGTCTCTTTGACGAGCGGCGGATGCAACGCTTCCTCGAGCGGGGATTACCTGTGTGGACCTTCGAAGAACTCAAGATCCCCTTCGTAGCGATGGCGACTGACCTGGTCACCGGTGATGCCGTCCCCTTGACCCACGGCGACTTGATCAAAGCGGTCCAAGCCTCCTGTGCCGTCCCGGGAATTTTTCCGCCTGTGTGGATCGAGGACCGCCAGTTGGCCGATGGCGGAATCATGCGTCTTGTCCCGATCGACCTGGCCGTGGAACGCGGGGCGACCACCACCATCGCAGGGCTGGCCGAGTGCCGCAGCGACGCCAAGGAGCCGGTGTCCAGCGTCACGGAAGTGCTGAACCGGTCGTTTTCCCTGGCGGTCAGCCGGACCGCACGCACCCCCGGCTTTCTCGAGGTCTTCGCCCTGCGCACGAACCTGATCGTGCTCGAGCCGTGCTTCACCATCCGCATCTCCGCGCGGCGCACCTTTGACCTGGAAAACACAGACATCATGGTGAAGTTCGGGTACGAGTACGCAAAAGCCCGCCTGGAGCAAGCCGGGTTCAAGCCGGTACAATAGCCTTCACATATGACGTTTGTCCAATTTGCCCGTATCGCAAGATACCCACTGGCCGCCGCCATCCTGCTGGCCGTGGGAGGCTGTGCCACGGTGGGACGCAACTTCGATTCGACGTCGCTGTCCTGGCTTAAGCCGGGCGAAACGGACAAGCATGAACTCCTGGACAAGATCGGGGAGCCCTTTCGCGTCGGCATAGACGCCGGCGATCCGACGTGGACGTACGGCTTTTACAAGTACAAACTCTTTGGAACCAGCATCACGAAAGATCTGGTCATCCGGTTCGACCCTGACGGCAAGGTGAAGTCCTACACCCTCAACACCAGTTTCCCCGAAGAAAAAGAAGTTCTCGACCCTACGCTGAAGCCGTAAGCACCCCGTGGGCCCTCGCACCCACGGTCAGCCTTCCGACGATGAGGAAGATGGGTAGGATCACCGTCCAGGCGATGTTCAGAAACAACGAGATCATGTTCCTGAAGGCTTCTCAAAGAGGAGGACCAATTCCTGTGGGAGAAGCCGCTCCTGCCGGCGGCTTAAGCGAAACACCCAGTAGTCGTTCCTCCTGAGCTCCTCCACGCGGCACAGGTAAAGACCGGCGTTCACCAGGGCATTCAGAAGGTCCGCCAGTTTCCAGTCCCTTTCGACTTGCGGCAGTGGATTGCGGCGTCGTGACATTCGACCCATGCTCTTGTAGATGGTGGGCCGCTGGTCGAAGTAATGGCCACCGAT
>CAZPLZ010000059.1:0-18673 GCA_964587525.1 uncultured bacterium
TTTTCGACCCCCCGGCCGCTCCCCCTCGCTCGCCGCGATCAGGACCGCCCCGGCCGCGTCGCCCGTGATGTTGACGGCCGTCCGGATCATGTCCAGGATCCGGTCCACGCCCAGGACGAGCGCGATCCCCTCCAGCGGGATCCCGAGCGGGATCATGATGACGCCGAGCATGATGATCCCCATCCCCGGCACCGGGGCCGTCCCGATCGAGGCGAGCACGGCCGTGACCAGGATCGACAGCTGCGCCGTGAGCGGCAGATCGCCCACGTAGACCTGGGCGATGAAGACGCTCGCCACCGCCTGCATGATGGAGGTCCCGTCCATGTTGATCGTGGCCCCGAGCGGGAGGCAAAAGCCCGACACGGGCGCGGAGACCCCGAGGTTTTCGCGCACGCACCTCATGTTCACCGCGAGCGTCGCCGCGCTCGACGAGGTCGAGAAGCCCGTGAGCATCGCCTCCCGCATGGCCGCCCAGAAGCGGAGCGGGCTCATCCCTGCGCCGATGCGCACCACCAGTGAGTAGGTCACGAAGAAATGGATCGCGAGCGCTCCGAGCACCGTCAGCAGGTAGGCCATGAGCGTCCAGAGAATCCCCACGCCCGTCTGGTGGACCGTCTTGGCGATGAGCGCGAAGGCCCCCACGGGCGCGGTGTACATGATGAGCGCAACGAGCTGGAGCATGACGCCGTTTAAGGAGCCCATGAATTCGCCGAACGGCCGGCGCGCCGTCTCCGGCATGACCGACGCGGCGAGCCCGACCAGGAGGGCGAAGACGATGATCCGCAGCATCTCCGGCGGGTCGGCCACCATCGACTTGATCGGGTTCCTCGGGACGAGGGACTGCAGGAATGACCAGACCGTGAACCCCTCCTGGACTTCCTCGATCCGCGCCAGCTTCTTCGCGCGCGCCTCTCCGTACTCGGCCTCGAGCTGCGCCCGCGTCTCCAGACCAACCGACCGGCCGGGCTGGATGAGGTTGACGAGGAGGAGAGCGATGGTGACGGCGATGACCGTTGTGCCCAGGTAGTAGGTGATAGTCTTGGCGCCGATGCGCCCGAGCTTGCGCGGGTCCCCCACGCTCAGGATCCCCACGATGAGCGAGGCGACGACCAGGGGGATCATGACCGCCATCAGGAGCCCCAGGAAAATCGCTCCCCCGGTGGAGAAGAGCTCGAAGAAGAAGGAGCGGAAGGCCCCCTCCGGGAGCGCCCCGGTCGCCATGCCGGCCGGCACGCCGAGCACGATCCCCGCCAGAATGAGGTGGTGGAGGCGGAGGAAGCGTCTCACACTCTTATCCTAGATAATTTCCGCCGAAGCAAGCACTCCTCATGGTAACACCGACCAGTTGGTTGCCCAAGTCCTGCCCTTGATCAACCGCCACGACTTCGAGCGGGCGGTCCGGCAGCGCAGCGCGGCGCATGCCGCCAAAGGTTTCTCATGCTGGGGTCTGCGACTTTACCTGGACCCAAAAAACTGGTTCACTGCTGGGGAGAGTATCGTGCGTATTTCCGTTGCTTTGGCCGTTCGGACCTGCGGGGCGTTGCTGTGTCTCCTTGCCCTCGCGGACGCCGCCCGCGCACTCCCGCAGGCGGAGCAGCGCTATCCCGCCGCCGAGTGGGAAAAGGCCGGATCACCCGCTGACGCCGGGTGGTCCGAGAAGGCGCTGGAGGCCGCGAAAACGTACGCCAAGACGATCAAAACCGCTGCGATCATGATCGTCCAGCATGGCCGCGTTGTGGACGAATGGGGCGACACGAAGCGGCCCTACAAGTGCCATTCGATCCGGAAGAGCATCCTGAGCGCGCTCTATGGAATCCAGGTGGAACGCGGCACGATCCACCTGGACTGGACCATGGACCGGCTCGGCATCAACGACAACGAACCCTCGCTCAACGAGGAGGAGAAGCAGGCCACGGTCCGCCAGTTGCTCCAAGCGCGCTCCGGGGTGTATCATCCGGCGCTGTACGAAACGGCCGCCATGAAAGCCGCCCGACCCAAGCGGGAAAGCCACCAGCCCGGGACGTTCTGGTACTACAACAACTGGGATTTTAACGCCCTCGGAACGATCTTCGAGAACCTCACCGGGCGCAGCGTCTTCGAGGAGTTCGAGCACCGGCTCGCCAGACCGCTAGAGATGCAGGATTTCGACCGCGCGCGCCATACGCGGTACGTCACGGGGAAGGACTCGGTGCATCCCGCCTACCCCTTCCAACTGAGCGCCCGGGACCTCGCCCGGTTCGGGCTCCTGTTCGCCCGCGGGGGCCGGTGGAAGGGCGAGCAGATCGTTCCCGCGCAATGGGTCAAGGGAAGCACCCGACCCCATTCCCGGTCCGGCCAGCGCGGGGGGTACGGCTACCTGTGGTGGGTGGCCACCGACGGGGAGCACCTTCCGGGCGCCACGATCCCGAACGGATCCTTTTCCGCGCGCGGATCGGGCGGACACTATTGTCTAGTCCTCCCCGAGTGGGACCTCGTCATCGTCCACCGGGTGGACACCTTTCGGCGCGGCCACCGTGTCACCTCGGACCAGTTCGGACGGCTCGTGGATTTGATTCTCCAGGGCCGCCCGCTCCGCCCTGACGAAGGGTTCGACACGGTCTTCGCGGGAGGACACGTCATGGATGGCACCGGTAACCCCTGGTTTCGCGCGGACGTCGCGATCCGAAACGGCAGGATCGTGGCGGTGGGGCGGCTGGCGGACCTGCCTGCGCGGCGGACGGTGGACGTGCAGGGCCTGATCGTCGCTCCCGACTTCATTGATATGCACAGCCATGCCGAGGAAGGGCTCGCGTCCGACGAATCCGAACGGCGCGCGGCCCCGAACGTGGTCAGCCAGGGGGTCACCACCGTCGTGGTGAACCAGGACGGCTATAGGAAGGCGCCGATCGCCGAGCAGCGGCGCACTTTCGAGGTACGGGGGATCGGGCTCAATGCGGTGCTGTTCGTGGGCCACAAAGGACTCCGGCTGGACGTGATGAAGGAAGACTTCCGCAGGACGGCGACGAAGAAGGAGATCAGTCAGATGCGCCGTCTCCTCAAGCAGGGCATGGAGGACGGGGCATGGGGCCTGTCAGCCGGGTTGGAGTACGTCCCAGGACGGTGGGCCGCGCCTGAGGAAATGGTCGCGCTCGTCCGGGAACTAGCCCCATACGACGGCGTCTATGTCCTACACGAGCGCAGCTCAGGGCAAACGCCCTTCTGGTACCTGCCGAGCCGGGACAAGGACGAGGTCCCGACGACGATGGTGGATAACATCAAGGAGATCATCAATGTGTCGGAGCAGACGGGCGTGAAGGTCGTGGCCACCCACATCAAGGCCCGCGGGATCGACTTCTGGGGCTCCAGCAAGATCATGATCAACCTGATCAATGAAGCCCGCGCCCGGGGTATCCGGGTGTTTGCCGACCAGTATCCCTACAACACGTCCGGCAGCGACGGAAAGTTGGTCCTCATCCCGAAATGGTTAAGCGAGCGGGTGGGGAAAGGAAAGAAACTCTCCCCCGCGGGACGGCTGCGCCAGGGGCTTGCGAACAAATCCGTGGCCGCGGACCTGCGGCGCGATATCGCTCATAAGATCGTACGGCGCGGGGGACCCAAGAGCATCATCGTCATGGACCATCCCGATAAGAGCTTCCTGGGCAAAAGTCTCGGCGAGTTGGCGGAACGCCACTCCGTGACGCCGGTGGAGATGGCCCTCCAGCTTCAGCTCAAGGGCGATCCCGACCGGCGGGGAGGCGCACGCCTGCGCAGCTACTCCATGTCCGAAAAGGACGTCGAGGCGTTTGCGCAGCAACCGTGGACCGCGACCTGCACAGATGGGAGGATCGCCCTTCCCATAGATGGCCCGGTCCACCCCCGGTACTACGGCGCCTTCCCCAGGAAGATCCGGCACTACGCGATCGAGCGCGGGATTATGACGGTGGAGGCCGCCATCCGGTCCTGCACGTCCCTTACGGCGCAGATCCTGGGTCTGCGGGACCGGGGCCAGATCCGCGAAGGGTTTCACGCCGACATCGTCGTGTTCGATCGGGAACGGATCCGTGACACCGCGACGGCGTTCAAGCCGCACCAGCACAGTGCAGGCGTCGTCCACGTCCTGGTGAATGGGAAGTTCGTAGTGGAGAACGGCGAGCGCACCGGCGCACTACCCGGCCGCGTGCTGTTGCCAAGGAGGAACGATGAGTGAGGAACGTACGCTATGATCTCCAAACATTTCCTGCGCGCGATGGCGGGCGCGATGGCCCTGTTGCTCATGGCCCCCATGGGTAGCGCTTCTCCCGGGGTGACGCCGATCGCGATGGTCATTCACGGTGGCGCCGGGACCATGAAGCGGGCGAAGATGACACCGGAGCGTGAGCGTGCGTATCGGGAAAAACTCGGCCAAGCGCTGGAGGCGGGGTACCGGATCCTGGACAAGGGGGGCAGCAGCCTGGACGCGGTCGAGGCGGCGATCGTCGTCATGGAGGATTCGCCGCTGTTCAACGCCGGCAAGGGCGCGGTCTTCACCGCGCAGGGGACCAACGAGATGGACGCCTCGATCATGGACGGCAAGACGCTCAACGGGGGAGCCGTGGCGGCCGTCAAGCGCATCAAAAACCCGATCCGCGCGGCCAGGCTGGTGTTGGAGAAATCCTGGCATGTCCTGCTCGCCGGCAAGGGAGCGGAAACCTTCGCCAAGAAGCACGGCTGCAAACTGGTGTCGAAAAAATACTTCTTCACCGAGCGGCGATGGAAGCAGATGCAGAAGCGAAAGGAAGAGGAGCGGAAGAAGGGCTCCACCAACCCGGAGGACGATCTCGGCACCGTCGGAGCGCTGGCGCTGGACCGTGAGGGCAACCTGGCCGCCGGTACCTCGACGGGCGGTCTGACCTATAAACGGTTCGGCAGGATCGGCGATTCCCCCATCCTCGGGGCCGGCAACTACGCGGACAACAACACGTGCGCGGTTTCAGGCACGGGAAAGGGGGAGTACTTCATCCGCTTGGCGGTGGGACACCGGATCTCGGCGCTCATGGCCTATGGGGGTCGCTCCGTGAAGGAGGCGGCCGAGCAGGTGATCATGAAGGATCTGGTGGAGCTGGGCGGGAGCGGCGGAGCCATCGCCCTCGACGGCAAGGGAAACATCGCGACGCCGTTCAACACCGCGGGGATGTACCGGGCTTACAAGCGAGCGGACGAAAAAGCCGTTATCAAGATCTACAAGGACTGAAACCGGGATCGAGGCGCGACCGGCGGCGCGCGTCTCCTTTCCCGTCGAGCAAAACCTTCATGATTTCGGCCGAGAGGCCCCTCAGGTGCGCGCCCGCTCGCTCCAAGTTGCACAGCAGCACGGCCCCGAAATCTTCTTCCGGAATGACGACGAGCCAAGCCGAGACGCGCTGTTGGGCGCCGCCGTGGCCCACGACCTGGCGTCCCTCCATCTCGCGGACCATCCACCCGAG
Source organism: uncultured bacterium (assembly GCA_964587525.1). GTDB lineage: Bacteria > Oederibacteriota > CAKKQC01 > CAKKQC01 > CAKKQC01 > CAZPLZ01. Next base: position 5,442 of record CAZPLZ010000059.1, read on the forward strand.
CCCGTGGCGCGTAACCTTGCCGTCGGCGGTCTTCTGGGGGACCCACATGCGCTCAAGCGTCGACTTCTTCAGGAGCTTGCCCTCCAGGGTGGCGATCACGAACCCGGACAGGTCCACGACGGTGCCGCAGAGGCCGCCCCCGGAGATCTTGTAGCTGGTGTCGGCCAGGTGGGAGTTGCGCAGCCCTCCTCCCCGCGTCCGGGTGTACCCCTGCGCCCGATGGGGAATGAGGTCGTGCACGCTGTCGTCCCGAGCGGTCGCCATGCGCGCCGGCTCGAAGATGTTCGCGCGGACGTACTCCATGAAGGTCTGTTCCGAGGCGCGTTCCACGACCCGGCCGAGGAGGCTGTAGCCGAACGTCGTGTAGCGGTAACGGGTGCCCGGCTCAAAGAGGAGCGGGTCGTCCTTGAAGAAGGATAGTCCCTCCTGGAGGGAGCCGAACCGACGGGTGCTGTTCATCTCCACCCTGCTCTTTTTGTAATGCCGGATGCCGCTCTGGTGGCAGAGGAGGTGACGGGCGGTGACCTTGCCGTCCTTCTCGGGGAAATCCGTCACGTACTTCTGGACCGGGGCGTCCAGGTCGAGCCTTCCGCGCTCGACGAGCTGCATGGCGGCCGTGGCGGTCATTAGCTTCGAGACCGAAGCCCAGCGGTAGACCGTGACCGCCGTGGCGGGAACCGAGTTTTCGACGTCGGCTAGGCCGAACCCGTCCGCCCAGGCGAGTTTCCGCTTCACGATCACGGCAACGGACAGGCCCGGAATGCCGTTCTGCTCCATCGTCCGGCGCGCGTGTCCGGAGATCCGCTCCAGCTTTCCTGGGGGAAGGAGCCGGGCGTCATGAACGTGGCCGGCGCGGTCCGCGGCGGAGACCGCGAGGCCCGCCGCCACAACGACTGCGAGGGCGAGACCGAACCTTTTCATCTACGGAAAAGCCGGGTCAGACCCTAATCGTTAAGAGCTTTTCATAAGAAGTTTTGGATCAGGCACGTATGCAAGCTTATTCAGTCCTCTTTCTCCATTGAACATATGAGGTATCAAATCTTTCAATAACCTGACCGTTGCAATATCACCGTTCACAAAATTGCTGTGATGAGTACCATAATCTTTTCCCTCCCCACCTTTCTCTCCAATAATGCTAACTGCATTGATGTTTTTTACTCCCACAGCCATTATTAAATCAAGCGTTATTTTCTTTCCTTCATGCTCAACAACAGCTGTCTCATGCAAACCAGAAACCCTTCCTCTCTGTATTTTGTCAAAGTTTCTTGGATATAATTCTTCATCTGCGAATATTGGCCCTCTTGAAAAATCAACATTGAAATCTCTAAGACCCAAATGATAAGCCAAATAAGCAGCTGAGAGTTCTAATCCAACATGCCCTAGCAATCCTTTTTCATTGCGAGTATCGAATTCACTGGCAGTTAATCCAGCACCTGTTTTTGCAAGCAAAGGAAGCCTTCTTTCTACCGTATCATCGTGTCTGTTGACTGTTACTGACTTAAAATTATCAAGCTTCATTTTTTTAACTAAGTGAAGTGGATAGACATCCATTGCCCATCCGGGATTCACCGCTCTGCTGACGAGAGATGAATCGTTTTCTTTAGCCAGTTTATCTATCTCTTGTGCTTCTTTTGAATAGCTGTAATATGGATAGAACGCTTCTTCAGATGATGAAAGAACATGTATGCCTTTTGACGCAGCTTCTCTGAAGTCCTGCTTAACATCATCCCACTTGGATTTTGTCAGTAAAACAAGCAAATCTCCCTTACAATCTTCGGTCAATTCTGCTTCTTTGACTATCTCCGTCCTGTCATCACTTCCTATTAATTCCCCTAACGTCTTTCCTGCATAGGTTGGATCTATGACTTTAACAATCTCATATTCTTTAGATATCTCTCTTGCAAGGGATTTTCCTATTTCTCCTACTCCTTTGAGGATGATTCTTTTTTCCATAACTGAAGCTGATTGATTATAGGTGTTCCTTCTACGGATTTCCTCATAAAGTTCAGATTCGTGACCCGACCGGCATCGATGGTGAAGCCCACGACCCGCTCATGTTCATCCCGCCTAAAGAAGAGTTTGAACGGTTTCGAAAACGCATCCTTCCCTGAAGGCTTCATGGCAATCTTCGGCCTGTTATTCACGGACAGGAATAATTGACGATCCTGGCGCGATATGCGGTAGGTGACGTCTAACTCGTCGCTATAGTAGGCACCGACGAATTCCGCCAGTTGCTTCTTCGAGAGACGCAATGTGTCACTCGCTTCGGGCTTGGATTTCGGACTTTTGTCAGCCTTGGCCACTTTCGGCTCGAGATGATCCGCCAGATACATATCCGCCACTTCAAAAGCGCGCGCCGTTGGATTGAAGTTTGCCAGATTGCTCAAAATGACGACTGAGAATTTGTGTTCCGGGAAGCGCAGCAGTTGCGCTTTGTAGCCGCCCAATGCCCCCGCGTGGGCGACCGTTTTAGCTCCTCGGTATGTGCCGTGCCGGAGCGCGAAGGCATAGTCCACCTCCTCACCGTTACTGAATTTGCCGTTAACCAGCATCCGCTCAATCAATTCGGGACTGCCTTTGCCTAATTTGTTGTCGTAGAAATTCTGGTCCCAAAGATAGAGGTCTTCTACGGTGGTGTAAAGCCCCCCGGAGCCTACCAAATCAAAACGCGTGATCAAATTGCCGAACCCACCGTCGTCGGTCTTGGTATATCCGAACGCCCGATGCTTGATGATGTGCTGATTGTCATCATGAAAATGGGAGTTGTTCATACCAAGCGGCTCAAAGATGTGCTTGTGGGCAAACTCTCGAAGGGTTTCACCGGAAGCTCGTTTGACGATTACCGCCAACAAAAAATAGCAGGAGTTGCTGTAGAGAAATTTTGTACCCGGTGTAAAGTTCAATTCTTTCTGCCGGCAAATCATTTGCAAGACGGCGTCTTCCGGGATGTGATCCAAGTGGTCTCGACCGGAAAGCCTCCACAACGTGAGGTAGTCGCGGATGCCGCTGGTGTGGTGAATCAGGTGCCGGATGGTGATGGAACGAGCGTATTCGGGAATTTCAGGGATGAATGTGCGAACATCAGCGTCCAGAGACAGTGTACCTTGTTCCTCCAGCAGCAAGATGCTCATCGTCACGAACTGCTTCGAGGTCGAGCAGATGTAAAACACGGAATTGGGCGAAATCGGAACGTCATGCTCCAAGTCGGCCATGCCATAGCCTCTCGTGTAGAGGACCTCACCGTCCTTGATAACCGCGAGGGCACACCCAGGTGAGCTGGGTTTGTCCCACTTCGCAAAGATTGCGTCTGTCTGTGAAGGTTGAGGCGATGAGTAGGCAAGCTGGTGACTGGAGAGCAATGGAATCAAGACCGCTAGGAAGCAAACACGGGATTTTTTCATGGTCAATTGTAAATAGCTAATGGCCAATTGCCAATTATCGGTCAATTCAACATAGGGTCCGGCCGCACCGTGATCGTCCCCGAGTAGCTTTTCCCGTTGACGTTCATGCGCACGACGTATTCGCCAGGTCCGGCTAGCCGGCCTCGCAGCCGTTTGGCGAAAGCTTTTCGGCCTAAAACTTGCCGCAAGGAGCGCGCGTAGCGAAAGCGATCGAAAAGCGCCTGCAACACCGCGTTGAGCTCCTCATCGGATTTTGCCTTCTCAAAAACGCCCTTCTGCTCTTCGAGCCACTGACGCTGCATGTCCGCGAGGTTGGGAAGGCTCAGGAGCTTATCGAAGCTCTCAGCCATCTGTCCGCGAAATTGCTTTCTCTGCCGCTCGCTGGGATCAAACCGAAAGTCCCACCAGGCCCGGTTAATCCCCGGTTCGTTTGAAACCACCAGATGTCTGATGTTTTTGCCCATGATGTCCGTGATTTCCATGACCACGTCATCTGTGGGTCGCGATTGCAAGTAGTAATTGATGATGCCGCCGCTGATCAACTTGGCCCGAACGATATTTTCTCTCCTGGGAATGTAGGGGGGGTTTTCGCCGGCATAGAACATGTGGCCGCGAACCCCTCCTCGCGTGGCATCCTTCCAAATCGTCATCGGACGATTATCGAAGATATGTGCCTCGGCCTGGGTGACTTCATCCGTCAACTGCTGGAGTGGGGTCATGTCATCGAGAATCCACAAGCTGCGCCCGTGCGTTCCGGCTATCAGGTCGCCATCTCGCGGATGAATGACCAGATCGTGAAATGCCACGGTGGGCATGTTGTTCATGAGCCGCGACCACGTTTGTCCGCCAGTCATTGATACGAAACACCTAAATTCGGAGCCGACGAAAAGCAAGTTTTTATTTTTCAGATCTTCCCGAATGACGTACAGGACCTCGCCGTGTGGAATGTTGTTTGTGATATTGGTCCAGCTCTTCCCGAAGTCATCTGTTTTGAATACCCACGCTGACAGGTCAGCGCTGCGGTGTCCGTCCAAAGTCACGTAGGCGGTGCCTTCATCAAAGTGCGAAGCCTCGACGCTGCTCACCCAGGTCCGCTTGGGGACATCACGAATCCTGCGACGTACATTTTTCCAAGTCACCCCCCCATCCCGGGTAACTTGCACGTTACCATCATCCGTGCCCACCCAGATCAACGATGGATCAAGCGGCGATTCCGAAAAAGCCGTGATCGAACAATGGGTTTCCGCACCTGAAGCGTCACGCGTCAGCCCCCCTGATTCACGATCCGTTTTGACCCGATCATTGGTGGACAGGTCCGGGCTGATGATCTGCCAGTGGTAGCCCCCGTCCACGGTTTTGAACAGGTGATTTCCACCCAAGTATAAAATCTGTGGATTATGATGCGACATCACGAGCGGGCTGCGCCAGTTAAAACGGAACGTTTCCGGCAATCGGTTTCCAGCTGAGGAATCCACTTCCTTGACGTAAGCCCGGTAATTGATGATGTTTCTTGGGCTCGGCCCGGTGCGTTCCACAGCGCGGGTTTCGGCATTGTATCTGCGAAAGCTGCCATTTTCGGCTTCCGTGAAGACGTTGCGCCAATCGGTCGGATCAATTTGGACGAACATGCCATCGCCCCAATGCAGCTTCCACCAACTGTCGGTCAGGATGCCGCGCACGTCTTTGCTGAAGCTGGGCCCGCCCCACGTGCCGTTATCCTGGGTTCCTCCATAAACATAGTACGGGTCTCGCATATCAACCCCGATGGCATAAAACTGTCCGACTGGCTGGTTGTCGAAAAAGATAAAACTCTTAGCGTGGTCGTGCGTCAATGTTAGACCCTTGTCTTTTCCCAAGTAGTACCGGTCCTCGTTGGTAGGGTCAATCCACATCGCGTGATAGTCGAGCCCGCCTTCGAAGTTCAACTCTCCTGCCTTAAACGTCTGGCCGCCGTCCTCCGAGAGTTGAATTGTCTTCGTCAAAACATAGACCCGCTGATCGTCGAGCGGATTAATGTGGATGTGGCTGTAGTAAAATGGTCTGTTGTTGTATCGGTTTAGGAACCTCCAGCTTTGGCCGCCATCTTCGGATCGGTAAATGCCGGTACCCAGCTTGCTCATATCGTCGTAGTCTTTTTCGTACATTTTAGGCTGAAAACCATGTTCACAGATCGCCATAATGATCTGGGGGTTTTGTCTATAAATCGCCAGCCCGATCCGGCCAGTGTCTCCAGTTGGTAAGCCATTGGTGAGTTTCTTCCAAGACGCGCCTCCGTCCATGGTTTTGAATATCCCACCATTGGGGCCACCGCTGTCGAAACGGTAGGGTTTGCGCAGACGCTGATAGAAAGCAACGTAGAGGGTGTTGGGGTCAATTGGGTCCATAACGAGATCGATGGCTCCAGTCTTACCATCATCTGGCAAACCCTTCGTGAGTTTCGTCCATGTTTTTCCACCATCCGTGGTTTTGAAAAGCCCCCGATCACCAATGTCTCCCCAGAGAAACCCGATGGCAGCGACGTAAACGATGTCCGGGTTGTTGGGATTGGTGACGATGCGTGCGATTTGGTAGGTGTCCCGCAGCCCCATGTGGCTGAACGTTCTGCCCCCGTCTGTCGACTTGTAGATCCCATCGCCCCAACCCACGCTGTTGCGGTTGTTGGCCTCGCCGGTTCCAACCCAAATGATGTCAGGGTCGTGTTGAAAAATCGCGATATCACCGATTGAAGCACTGCCATAATTATCGAAAATTGGCTCCCACGTCGTGCCGGCATTGGTGGACTTCCAAACCCCACCCGACGCCGAAGCCATAACCACGTGTCTGAAATCTTCATCCAGAGCCTCCACATCCACAATCCTGCCAGAAAAATTGGCCGGACCGATGCTACGCCACTTCATTTCTTTGAAAAGATCGTGCGCCGGGACTTCGTCGAGCGGCGGTTTTGCACCGATACATAGCAGAGACAAGCCAAGTAATGGCAGTATGGGGAGCTTCAGTTTCTTGCGGCAAGACATGGCCAACCTCCCCTCCGACAATTCAGCGGAAATCTCAGCGTATTAAAAAGGCTTACGGCGTACGCACGTCACCGGTCGCGGGTGGCTGCACTCCAGGGCCGTAGAGGATTTGGCCTGGCAAGGCGCCGGTGCGCTGGCCGGCGTCCACCACCAGCGCGCCGTTGACCACCACGTAGTCAAAGCCGACCGAGTACTGGTGCGGCTCCTCAAACGTCGCGGCATCGCTCACCGTCTCGGGATCGAAGACCACCATGTCGGCCCACATGCCCTCCCGGAGCAGCCCGCGCTCCTTCAACCCAAATCGCAGCGCCGGCAGCGAGGTCATCTTGCGGATGGCCTCCTCCAGCCGCACCACTTTCTTCTCGCGCACGTAGCGGCCCAGGATGCGCGCTGACGCGCCGTAGCTGCGCGGGTGCGGCTTGCCCTCGCCCAATTTCTTCACGCCCCCGTCCCGGCCCAGCATCGTCAGGGGATGGCGCAAAATCCGCACCACGTCCTCTTCATCCATCTTGTGGTAGACCATGGACGCCCCGCCTTTCGCCATCATGTCAAGCACCGTCTGGATTTGTTTCTTCAGGGTGTCCTTCCGTCCCCACATCCGGTTGATCTCCCGGATATTCTTCCCGGGGAGGGTCTTGTCCCAGCGCGCCCGCGCCACCACCGCCCACTCCAGGTTCTTCCACCCCTGGACATGCCGGATGACTTGGTACATCTCCTTCGCGATCTTCTTTCGCTCGACCGGGTCAGCCAGCCGCCGCTCGATCTCTTTTTGCCCGCCTGCCAACGCCCACGGCGGCACCACCCGGTGCAGCCCCGTGCTCGCCGCAGCGTAGGGATATTGGTCAACGGTGACGTCGAGCCCCTCGGCCCGCGCCTGCTCGACCTGCGCCAGCGTCCGCGTGCTCGCACCCCAGAGGCGTTTGTTCGAAATCTTGAAGTGCGAGATTTGCAGCGGCAGGCCCGCCTCGCGGGCGATCTGGATGGCCTCGTCAATCGCCTCAAAAACTTTTGCGCCTTCGTCGCGCATGTGGGTGACGTAGAGGCCGCCGGAGCGCGCCGCCACCCGTGCCAGCGCGACCACTTCCTCGGTGGTGGCGTAGACCCCGGGCACGTAGACCAGGCCGGTTGACAGCCCCACCGCACCTTCTTCCATCGCCCGCGCCACCAGCGCCTCCATTTGCTCGAGTTCCTTCGCCGTCGGTGCACGGTTCTCCCTCCCGAACACCGCTCGCCGCACCGAGTTGTGCCCTACCAGCGTGGCCACGTTCACCCCCACACCGCTCTTTTGGAGGCTCTCGAACCACGCGCCGATCTTCACTTTTGACCCGCCACAGTTGCCCGTCACAATCGAGGTCACGCCGTCGGCCACCAGGTTGTCCGCCGTCGGCATCTTGGGCAGCGAGCCCTCCACGTGCATGTGCACGTCAATGAAGCCCGGCGCCACCACCTTACCCGCTGCGTCAATCACCCGCGTCGCATTCGCTCCCTCCAGCCCCCCGATGCGCGCAATCCGCCCCGCCCGGATGCCCACGTCGCCCCAAAACCAGGCGTTGCCGGCTCCATCCACGATGCGCCCGTTGCGGATCAGGAGGTCATAGTCCGGCGCGCCCTGCGCCCTCACCCCACCCGCAACCACCCCCATCAGCAGCATTCCCGTAAGAGCTGCACCTATTCGCGCGGCGCCTTCCCGCAGCCGATCCTGAGTCATCGTCTTCATCTTTTTTCTCCTTGTCTGCAGTGACTTCCAATATTCGTACCACCAGATGTGTGCAATGATCAACATATCGATGAAGTTTCCTCTATCTTACGACTTGCACTGTAGTGAGTGCGACAAACCACACTCTTCGAAGACGTTGCAGCAGATGTGTACCGCCTGTCATCGCCCGCTCTTGGTCAGGTTCAAACTGGACCCCACGATAGGGAAACAGATCCGCGAACGCTTGGACTCCGCACATGATCCTCGAACCGTTCATACCTTATGGCAGTATCGTGATATCCTTCCGGTAGCGAACCCTGCTCAGGCCATTTCCCTCGGGGAAGGGAGAACTCCTCTGTTGAATGCGGAACGGCTCGCGTCACGATTTGGTATGAAACACCTCTGGGTCAAAGATGAATCGCAAAATCCCACCGGGTCTTTCAAGGCCCGGGGAATGACTGTGGCAATCTCACGAGCCCTTGAGCTGGGAGCTAAGCGTTTTTGCGTCCCGTCGGCGGGAAACGCAGCAGGAGCTGCCGCGGCTTATGTTGCCCGAACGGATGGTGAGCTTCGAGTCTACATGCCGGCGGATTCTGGAGAGGGGTTCTTTTCCGAATGCAGAGCTTTGGGTGCTGAAGTCAAGGCGGTCGAGGGGACGATCGCAGACTGCGCCCGCATCATGGCGAACGAATGTCCATCCGAGGATTGGTTTGACCTTTCCACGTTGAAAGAACCGTACCGGATCGAAGGGAAGAAGACGATGGGGTATGAGTTGTTTGATGATTGTGGCGGAAGATTGCCCGATGCGATCATCTACCCGGCCGGTGGTGGCACCGGTTTAATCGGGATGTGGAAGGCATTTCAAGAGATGCGGAAGATGGGATGGCTTGGAATTTCTGACCACCCCCGAATGCTCAGTGTGCAAACGACCGGCTGCGCCCCCATCGTTCACGCCTTTGAACGGGGCGAAGAGTTCGCAAAACCCATAGAACATCCGCAAACTTCTGCCTTGGGGCTCCGGGTCCCCGGACCCATCGGAGACTTTCTCATGCTCCGGGCGATCCGAGAATCTAGGGGTGGTGCGGTTGCGGTGACTGAACAAGAGTGGCAGGGGGGCCAACGGCTCCTGGCTCAGGACCTGGGGCTCTTCCCTTCCCCTGAAGGGGGCGCCGCGCTGGCCGGATTACAAAAGTTTCTCGACAAAAAAATCATATCCGCAGAGGAAACAGTCGTCCTCTTCAACACCGGTACCGCCTTCAAATACCCCCCATCGACCTGGCCCAGATAGCCTCCGTGCGGAGTTGTCTATCGGGACGCGTGCTTCACGTGCTTCTCGAGCCACGCGTTCATCTCCCACAGCGTGTGCAGCACCGACTCACGGGCGCGGTAGCCGTGGCTTTCGTGAGGCAGGATCACGAGGCGCGCCGTGGCGCCGTGCCCCTTGAGGGCGTGGTAGAGACGCCGGCTCTGTAGGGGGAAGGTGCCGGAGTTGTTGTCCGCCACGCCGTGAATGAGCAGGATGGGCTCGTTGATCTGGTCCGCATGCATGAAGGGTGACATCTTGAAGTAGATCTCGGGGGCCTGCCAGAACGTGCGCTGCTCCGACTGGAAGCCAAAGGGCGTCAGGGTGCGATTGTAGGCCCCGCTCCTCGCGATGCCCGCGCGGAAGATATCCGAGTGGGCGAGCAGGTTCGCCGTCATGAAGGCGCCGTAGGAGTGCCCCCCGATGGCGACGCGATCGCGATCGGCCACTCCCCGACGAACGGCCTCGTCCACGGCTGCCTGGGCGCTCGCCACCAACTGCTCGATATAGCTGTCGTTCGGCTCGTCGTCGCCTTCCCCCACGATGGGCATGGTCGCCCCCTCCATGACGGCGTAGCCCTGAGTCAGCCAATACAGAGGCGAGCCCCAGCTGATACGCGAAAAGCGGTGGGGCGATTCTCGAACTTGACCGGCGGCGGCGGCGCTCTTGTACTCGCGCGGATAGGCCCAGACGAGCATGGGCAGCGGGCCGGCGGCCGGCCCATGGCCGGGCGGCACGTGCAGGGTCGCCGTCAGCTTCACCCCGTCGGCGCGCTCGTAGCGAACCAGCTCCCGTTGGACGCCGGCGAGCTGAGGGTACGGATGAGGGAAATCGGTGAGCGCCCGCGTCTCATGCTGGTTGAGATCATGGACGAAGAAGTTGGGCGGCTCGTCCTTCGTCTCCCGCCGGGTGAGCAGCCATCCCTTCCGCGTATCGAGCCAGGCGATGGGGAATTCATAGTAGGGAGCTTCCGACCGGAACAGGCGCTCGGTCTTAAGCGTTCTAAGATCGAGCGCGTCTACGAAGGGCCGGTTGCCTTTGGGTGAAGCCCCCTCGGCGACGAGGAAGAGCTTTCCTTGCTCGACGAGCAGGACGCGCGTTCCTCGCGGGGTGGGCGTGAGGAGGGGCGTTCCCGGAACCCCGTAGCGATCCTCATAGGAATAATCGAAGAGCTCTCTGGCCGGCTCGCCCGGTGAGCCCGGAGCCACCATCGAGAAGCGCTCCCGCCGGCTCTGCCACCACCACTCGCGCACCAGCGCGATCCGGTCGCTGCCCCAGTTGACGTTTCGGAAGCGAAGCCCGAGGGCGGAGAGCTCGGCGGGCTCTCCCGCGAAGGGAGCTTCGAGCGTGAAGAGCTTGTCCCGCACTTCCGCCGCCGCTTTGGGGTCACCGCCGTCCTGGGCCTCGACCCAATAGACCGTGGCATCCGCGTCCGCGCGCCAGCCGAACGCCCTGGGGCCCGTGGGCACGGCGTTGCGGCCGATGGGAACGTTCTCCGCCAGAGGGAGCTGGGCGAGCTCGCGAACGAGACGTCCCGTAAGGTCCCACACCTGGACGCGGTGGGCGAAACGGCCAACCGGGACGAGATAAGAAAAGGGCCGCTCGATGAGCTCAACGAGCAAGAGCTTTCCATCGGGCGACGGGTCGACGCGGCTGAGGAGCGAAGCCGGGCCAAGCTCTGTCACCTGGCCGTCGAGCGTCACGGCAACGAGCTGGGCTTCAAGATAATACGCAAAAAGATCCTCATCATGCGGGCTGGTAAGCAAATCCTGGTAGGTCCGTGCCGGCGCCGTTTGACCGCTCGTCTCCTGGATCACCGGGCCTTTGGGAATTTTCGCAGAGGCCGGGGCCGCTCCTCGACCGGAGGGCACCACCTTCGCCACCATCGTGCGGCTATCGGAAAGCCAGTCGAAGGGGCTTCCATAATAAACACCGTTCAATCCATCAAGCAGCCGGTTGGCTCGTCCCGTCGAGACATCCACCACCCACAGCTCCATCCCAGAGGCGGTGGTATGGGAGAACGCGAAGTGAGACCCGTCGGGCGAGAAACGCACATCGTCGATGCTCGCGGCCTCAGGAAGTCCAAAGACGGGCCGGTCCGAGCCATCCGCGATACGGATCAGCTTCAGCCTGTTGCCAACTCTGCGCCGGCTTCTCCCGTTCGTCGCGGGATTGATGCGCAACCCGGCCAGGCGAACCTCCGGCAGCGCCAGCTCGGCGATGGAGGACATGGCGGGGCGTTCCAGGGTGAGGAGCCAAGTCTTCGTCGGATCCAGCAACACGCTCGGCGTGCGCGGCGCATCGGCAATGTCCACGATGGCCTGCGGGGGCATGCGATAGGTTGCAGCCTCTTCCTGCGCTCCGGCGAATCCCGCGAGCACCGGGAGAAGGATCATCAGAATCGCCAATTTGAAGGAAAGGGAGGTCATGGATAAGCCCCCGGTCATTCCGGTGAAGCTGCCGGAAGAATCCGGGCCCAAGCCTTGAGTATCTGAGTAAAAGGCTGGTAGTCTGCTCTGATGGCTAAGTTTCTCCGCGTCGCGTATGCCGGCGCATTGTACCACGTGTCCCCAGTCACCAGCTGCGCGCTCGCGTGCTTGCTGCTGCTCGGCGCCGTCCCGGCTGCTTCCGCGCCGCCGGCGGACCCGGTCCAATCCCCGGCGGAGTTCCTCGGCCATGAAGTAGGCGCCGACTTCAAGCTCGCCTCCTGGAAGCAGATCGTCACCTACTTCAAGCAACTCGGCGACGCCTCGGACCGCATCCACACCCGGGAGATCGGCCGGTCCACGGAGGACCGGCCCTTCCTCCTGGTTGAGATTTCCAGCGCCGCGAACCTGCGCGACCGCAAGCGGCTCATCGCCGCGAGCAGAAACATCGCCGACCCGCGGCGCATCCCGAAAGGGGAAGACCAAAAGGCGCTCGATGAAGCCCGCACCATCATCGGCCTGGCCTGCTCCCTTCATGCCACGGAGGTGGGCGCCAGCCAGATGTCCATGGAGCTGGCATGGCGGCTGGCCACGGGCCGTGATCCGGAAACACAGGCGATTCTCGATAACTGCGTGATCCTCCTCTTCCCCTGCCACAACCCTGACGGCCTCGACATGGTCCGGGACTGGTACCTGAACAGCCTGGGCACCTTCTGGGAAGGGGGGCGAATGCCCTGGATTTACCAGAAGTACGCCGGGCACGACAACAACCGGGACTGGTTCATGCTCAACCTCAAGGAAACCCGGCTCGTCACCCGGATCCTCTACCGTGAGTGGGCGCCGACGATCTACTGGGACATCCATCAGATGGGCAATTCGGGAGCGCGCCTCTTCGTCCCCCCCTTCTTCGACCCGATCAACCCCAACCTCGATCCCGTGATCAACCAGGGCCTCCAGATCATCGGCGGCCACATGAGCGCCGAGCTGTTCGCGGCGGGCAAACGCGGGGTCGTCACGGGCGCCATCTACGACAACTGGTGGGCCGGAGGCAACCGGACGACGCCCCAGCGGCACAACATCTTTGCGCTCCTGACGGAGGCGGCCAGCGTCAACCGCGCCAGCCCCATCTTCCAGCGCAAGAGCCAGCTCAAGGGAGGCCGGCGGGGCATGCCCTCGTACGAGCGCACCGTGAACTTCCCCGACCCCTGGCCGGGAGGCTGGTGGCGGCTGCGGGACATCGTGGACTACGAGCTGATCGCTGCCCGCTCCCTCTTCGTGCTCGGGGCCAAGTACCGCAACTGGTTCCTGACCCAGCAGCTCGCCATGGGCCGCCAGCAGATCGCGCTGGGCAAACGCGGCGCCCCCTTCGCCTGGCTCGTGCCCCCACGGCAG